>JAHWJV010000128.1 GCA_019348265.1 Gemmatimonadota bacterium | reverse complement strand
GCATGCCGTCCCGCGCCGAGTGCTCCCGGCCCTGCTCGAAGGCGCGACGCCACTGCCGCGGGTCGGCGGCATCCACGCCACGCTTGCAGAGGGTGACACCGAGCTGATAGGTCCCGTCCGGCGCGTTCGGCGCGAGCTTGATCGCCTTGCGGAACTCGCGCTCGGCCCCGTCGAACTGCGCGCGGGCCAGGTGGCTGGCGCCGAGCCCGGCGATCGCGTCCACATCCTCGGGGTTCTCCGTCAACGCCGCGCCGAACGCCTCGGCGGCCTGCACGTACGCACCGCGCCCCATCAGGTCGTGCGCCCGCGCCAGGTGAGCGGGCTGAGCCGGCTGCGGAGGCGCAGCGGCCTGCGCCGGCGCCGGCTGTGCCTCTGACGGTTCCGTGGTCGCGACTTCCGCAGCGGCGGCCGCTTCCGCGGCGCGAGCCGCCGCCGCGTCCCGCGTTCCGGCACTGGCCTTCTCCCTACGCTGCTTCATGCTGATACCTCGGTCGTCTCATCCCGCACCCAGCGGGAGTAGGCGTTCGAAACGGCGTCCACGGGAAGCGCGACCAGCTCCGGGACGTCATAGGGATGAAGCTGCGCGACCCGCTCGAACAGGCCCGGCACCAGCTCCCGGCGAGTCTTCAGGAGAAGCAGCAGCTCGCGCTCGTTCTCCACCCCGCCCTGCCAGCGATAGATGGACGTGACGCCGTCCACCAGATTCCCGCACGCCACCCGGCGCTCGTCCACCAGGGTCCCGGCGAGACGCTCGCCGGTCTCGCGGTCGGGCACGGTCGTGAGGACCAGTACCACCTCCTGCGCGTTGGCCACCTCGTGCGCGTTGGTAAGTGCCTCACTCATCTTCTGTCGAAAGCTCCGAGAATGGCTCTTCCTCGCCCGTCAGCTCCGCCAGCGTCGCCCGGGCGTGCGCCACGTGGCGAGCCGCCTCGGGGAACCGCGGCGGGTGGGCCAGGAAGGCGCGCAGATGCGCCACGCCTTCATCCGCGCTGCCACGCTGCAGCAGCAGAAAGGCGAGACCGTAGTGTGCTCCCGCCGCATGCGGGCGAATCTCCAGCACCCGGCGATACGTGCGGATGGCCTCGTCGGTCATCCCGATGTGCGTATACGTAACGGCGATTTGCTGGAGGACGTCCGTGTCGTTGGGGTTCTCGCGCAGCGCCAGCCGGAACGACGTCAATGCCTCGTGAAACTTCTCCTCGCGAAGGAGATCAGCGCCTTCCCGGTAGTAGTCCGTGTTGTGCGGGGTGTCGGAGCTGCCCGAAACAAGGTTTTTCCACCAGGACATAGCGGCTGCGTGGCGGATGAAAAGCGAGCCAGCCCGGTTCCTCACGGTGAAGGCTGGCGCCCCGTTGCGGGGAAAGGATCAATCGTGCTGCGTTGAAGCCAGGAGCGGACAAAGTTACCCGGGCGAGTTGCGCGACGCAACCGCGACCCCGTCCTGCTCCAGCAGCAGAGTCCAGTCGTTCGCGGGGAGAGAAGCCCCCGCTTCAGAGCCGATTCCGTCGAGGACCAGCCGACCGCCGGGCGCCACGACCCGAGCCAGCTCCGGCAGGTCCGCGGCATGGGTCGAGCCCGCCACCACCGCCGCGACCGCGGTACGGTCCCGGAACGGGAGCCCACCCGCCGTGAGCACCCAGCTCGCCCCCTCGGCACTACCCGGCGCTGCCGAGCCGAAACCGAGAAGCTGCGCGTTCGGGAGGAGCCGGGCCATCTCCCCCAGCATGGCCGCATCGACCCCCGCCACGATAACGTTCCCCTGCCGGTCTGCCACGCCCGACAGCGCCGCGAGACGATACGCCCTCTCCGCGTCGAAAGGCGCCAGCGCCTCGGCGCCGTCGCCGCCCAACCCGAATCGGAGGTCCGCGATCCCCTCGCGGATCGGGTACTCGTTCCGGCAGTTCGCGCAGCCGAGCCCGCCCGTGAGCACCCGCCGATCCTCGATCCTGTCCGCGAGCACGATCAGCCCGAACTGCGGGCCGCAGCGCGGACAGGTGAGGATGTCGGTGACGAGGATATGCATGACGAATGGTCCGAGAGTGGGAAAGTGCGAAGGGCGAGAGTCGCCATTTTCGCACTCTCGCCCTCTCGCACTGCCGTCAGAGGAGCATGGTGCGCTCCGAATACTGCGCCCACTGGTTCGGAGTCTCCCAGACCTTGACGTAGAGCAGGTTGTCGGAGACGGAGCCGAGGCGGCCCTTGAGCTGATCGTAGATGTACTTCGCCTGGTTCTCGGCGCTGGTCTCGAGATCCTGGAACGCCGGGAGATCGTTGATGTTGTGGTGATCCATCTCGTCCGTGACATCGCGCAGCGCTCGCTTGGCGGCGCTGAAATCGTACGCCATGCCGCCCTCTCCGAGCTGCTCGAAGGCGAGGCCTGCCTCCACGATGTAGCGGTGGCCGTGCAGCCGCTCGCACTTGCCGTGGTAGTTCTTCAGGAAGTGCGCCGAGTCGTAATGCCACTTCACGTTGATGATGTACATGGGTCCGTTGTGGGTTAGCGAGGAACTGCGTTTACGGTGCACAGCCGGAGGAACTCTTCCCGCGTGCGAAGATCGTCGAGGAAGACACCCTTCATCGCCGACGTGATGGTTCGGGAATTCTGCTTCTCGACGCCGCGCATCATCATGCAGAGGTGCGCCGCCTCGACGATGACACCGACGCCCCGCGGGGTGAGGACGTCCATCAGCGCGGTTGCGACCTGCTCGGTCAACCGCTCCTGCACCTGGAGCCGGCGCGCGAAGACGTCGACGACGCGGGGGAGCTTCGACAGGCCTACGATCTTGCCGTTCGGGATGTACGCGATGTGGACCTTCCCGAAGAACGGAAGGAGATGGTGCTCGCAGAGCGAGTACATCTCGATGTCTTTCACGATCACCATGTTGTGGTGGTCCTCGTCGAAGATCGCGTCGCCGATCGCGTCCTCGACGGTGCCCTCCTGGCCGCGCGTGAGCCAGCGCAGGCTCTTCTCGACGCGCTCGGGCGTGCGCAGCAGCCCGTCGCGCGAGGGATCCTCACCCAGTCGCCGCAGCTGCTCGCGTATCAGCTCTTCGAAGGAGGCTCCGGCCGCGCCTCCCCCTCCGTCCGCTGCTTTCATCATCGCTATTTTCTCCGCATCCTGGGCTGAACTCGAACAGTACCATGCAAAAGGGCCAGCCTCGCGAACGAGACCGGCCCAGCGCGGACGTAACGGGGAGGATTTTTGAAGCCTGTTACGAACAGAATGGTGGCTTATCCGCCGCCTCGGCCTTCCCCTCGCGGGGCGTGACGTCCGCAGCAAAGTTCGGCCCCGGCTTCAAAAGATGTAGGCTCAAAAATGAAGCTCCCCGGTACGCCCGGCGACGAGCAAGTATATGCCCGAGGCGCGCTCGAGTCAACCGAGTCGTTCGTCAGGAAACGACGAGCGCGACCGGTCGCTTGAACTCCTCGTGGCCCTCGTGGAAGAGCTTGATCTCGACCGCTCCGGTCCCCGCCTGATTTCCCATGAGGACTACCTGGTTCTGGTTCTGCACCGTAGCCGTCGCTGATCCGGCGGTCACGGTGGCCTGGATGGCGATCACCGTCCCGTCAACGGTGATCCGGTCACCATCCTCGCTGATCGCTGCTACGGTAAAGGTCGTGGGGGAGTTCCGCGCCACGCTCATCTGACCGGTAACGGCGCTGCCGTTGAACCGCGCCACCTCCTGTCCCTGGGCGTTCAGTACCACGAAGCCGACCGGATGGTCTTCGTGCTCATCCCCGACCGGGTTGTCGCAGGCGGCCACGCCGAGCGCGAGCACGGCTACGGCGAGGCGGGAAAGACGAGAGTGCATGATCTTGAGCGACATTGTTCAGCTCCTGATAGAAACGGTGTGCGCCCTCAGGCGCGGAAAAGTACCGGGTCGCGGCAGCCGGGCCTGGACCCGGCGAGAGATAGCGATCGGGATCAGAAGCTCGCGCGATAGACGAGCTGCACGTTCCGGCCGGGCTGCGGCGCGACTTCCTTGATTCTCGACAGATGGTCGTACCAGGCGGCGTCGGTCAGGTTCTGGGCCTGGAGAATGAGCGTATGCGGATTCCCGCGTACGCTCCAGCGGAGGCCGACGCCGGCATCCCAGAGCGAGTGGCCGGGAGTGACGGTCTCGAACTCTCCGATCCGATCCTGGCGCGCCGTTCCCTCCCAGGCCAGCGAAACGTAGTAGCGCCCGGGATCGTAGCGAAGGCCCACCGAGCCGTGTCCGGCGGGGATGCCGGTGAGCGGCTCGTCGGCACCGCTGCGGTTGCCATGCACATAGCTCCCGCCGGTCTCGAGCACGACGCGGTCGAGCAGCTCCCACTCGAGCTGCGCCTCCGCCCCGTAGAGCACGGCCTCGTCGCCACGCGCCTGGTATACGGGGAACCGATTCAGCCGCGGGTCGAGCTGCCCGGTGCGTGCGTAGTAGATGTAGTTCTCGATCGCGTTCCGGTAGACAGCACCTTCAGCGCTGACACGAGGAAGCCGCAGCCGGGCGAACAGATCGGCGCCGAGCCCGTACTCAGGGTCCAGCTCCGGATTGCCGATGTTGAAGCTGTAGTCGGCGAGGTGGGGGCCGCCGGAGAATAGCTCCGGAATGGACGGCGTCCGGAACGCCCGCGAGAGGCTGGCCCCGAGCACCACGCCGTTCATGGGCTCGTAGAGGCTCGCGATCGAGCCGGAGAACGCGGAGAAGCTCCGCTCGCGCAGCTCGCCCAGCACCGGCGAGCTTGGATTCAGGGGCTCGATTCCCGTCCAGTCGAAGCGCCCGCCCACCTGCAGACGGAAGGACTCCCAACCGAGCTCTTCGAAGGCGAAGGCGGCGAGCGAGCGCTGCTGGGCCGGGGCGCTTCCGGCGGACCCCGCCACGCGGTGATCCTGCCACAGCCCCCACACCCCCACCGTACCTTCGGTGAGGATCTCCCCCGCCTGATGGCGATGGTGCGCCATGAGGTTGCTGGAGGCGGTGAGCTGTCCGAACGACGTGCCCACGCTTCCGCTCCGCTCGATCTCGTCCTGCTCGAAGCGCACGTACTGCGCGTCCCACTCGATGGTGCCGAAAGGCCCGACGGGCGCGAACCATGCCCCGTCCGCGCGAACGACGCTCCTGCGCAGGTCGATGGTGACCCCCTCCTCGTGCGCGCCCGGGATGAGCGCACCGTTGAAGGCGCCGGGGACGCCATAGTCGAGCGCGTAGTCGCGAACCGCTGCCCCGATGAACCCGTTCCCGCCGATCCAGCTCGCGCCCGCCGAGGCGTTGTAGCCGCGTACCTGCGTCTCCGGAAGCGCGCCTAGCGGGGTCCGCGTGTCGTCGGCCGTCCGACCGCTCAGCTCGCCCCGCAGCGCCACCGAGCCCACGGCGCCGAGCAAGGAACCGCCCACGGTCGCGCCGCGGTTCACCGTTTCCGCCTGCGCCGTCGCCACCCCACTGAAGCCCTCCGGGATCGTCCTGGGGACCTCCTCGCGCACGACATTGATCACTCCGCCGAGCGCGTTGCTCCCGTACAGGAGGCCGGCCGGCCCGCGGAGGACCTCGATCCGCTCGGCTGTCAGCGCCTCCACCGTCACGGCGTGATCCCCGGACGTCGACGAGATGTCGCCCGTTCGCTGTCCGTCCTCCAGGACGAGCACGCGGTCACCGCCGAGTCCGCGAATCACCGGCTGCGCCGCCGCCGGGCCATTATAGCGCTGCGAGATCCCCGGCTCGTTCGCCAGCGTCGCGGCGACCGAGCCGCCCAGGCGCCGCATCAGCTCCGTCTCCTCGAGGACTGAGGCCGGGCGGTAGATCTCGTCGACGCTCCGCGCCCGCCCCGTGCCGGTTACCACGAGCCCGGGGATCGCCACGACCGAGGGTGTGAGCGTGATCCCCACGGCCGTCGGTGCCCCGGCGGCGACGACCACGGTACGCTCTGCGGGCGCGAATCCCGCCCGGGTCGCGACCACCCGGTAGGTGCCGGCGGCGATCCGCTCGAAATGGAAGCTCCCGTCTTCATGGGAGAGCTCGCTGCGTCCCAGCTCCAGCAGCCGTACGCTCACACCGGCGACCGGCTGCGCGCCCGCGGAGCTCGTCACGACGCCGTGAACCGCTCCGGCCGCTCCCCCCTGGGCCGCGGCGTCCGGAGCACGGGCGAGCGCGGCGAGCGCCAGCAGGGCGCGAAATATCCTCGACTTGTTCCGCATGACTCCGTCAGGTTCGATGATAGTCCCGGCACATGAGATCATGCGCCCGACGACGCGGCGACGGGCGTGCGGCCCGTACCGTTCAACCGACCGTCAGGACAGGAGGAGCGCGGGCGCTGGGGGGGAGATCGCTACGAGCGGACGGGACCCGGACGTCCTTCCGGAGCGGTGGAACCGCGACGACTCCGGACTGGCTCGCACTGATGGAGAGGGGCGCCAGCGAAGGCTGGCTTATGTTCTGGCAGAAGGTGCACGGCTGGTGCCTCGAGTCCTCGAACTCCGCGTGAGGTTCGCCGGGGTGGAACTCCTCGACCCCCGGACCTCCGTGCGCGATGGATACGGCGTGTGCCCACGGTCCGATTGCCGCGCCGCAAAGATGCAGTGCGAGCGCGGCCAGGAGCAGTACCCGGGCGAGATTCCGCGAGATCGAGTTCGTGTTCATCACCAAGCTGGGCTACCCCCCGCTGATCGCCAGTGTTCCGGCGGGGTTCTGCCGGCGCCGCGCCGCGGTGCAGCTTTCACGCCGGATGCGGCGCACCCTTCAGCGCTTTTCCCCGCCCGCGGATGATGGTCGACGGTCTGTTCCGTGTTCCCTGTTCCCTATCTCTTCCTTCCGAGCCCGAACTGGTCTCCCGCGGCAATCGGCTTTCCGCCCTCGGCAACCACCTCGAGCAGCTTCTCGCTCTGCACCGGACGGCCGGTCTCGTCCGTGAGCCGGGCGACGATCTGGCGGGTGCGCGTGTCGATCACTTCGCCGGTGGAGGGATAAGCGTGGCGGCCATCGAGGCTGAAGGTGATCCAGCCCGGCTGATCGCGCACGGGGATGCTCGCGACCTGCCTCGGCGGCATCACCGTCGCATCGAACACGTGCAAGCGGCTGTTGGCGCCGTCAGCCAGCCAGAGCTCGCTCTCGTCCGGGGTGAGGGCGATACCGTGGCTCGGGCAGCCGTGCCTCTTGACCAGCCCCTTCTGGTATCCGGACACTTCGATGCGGTGCAAAGCCTTGCCCGTGCGGATGTCGCCGACCTCGAAGCCCAGCAGCTCGTTGACGTTCACGAAGCAAAGGGTCTGGGCGCCGTTCACGGTGAAGGGACGGACGGAGTGCCCGAAGGGGCCGACCCCGCCGATCACGCGGTGAGCGCGTGTGTCCGCGATCGACAGGATCGGCGATCGCAGGCCGGCCAGATAGGCCTTGCTTCCGTCGAGGCCGACGATCGTGTTGTGAGCGCCGGAGCCGAGCTCGATGCGAGTCACCGTGTCGCCGGTGAGCGCGTCCACCACGTGCCAGTGCGGGCCCTCGAAGGAGGGCAGGTAGAGCGTGGCCCCGTCCGGCGTCATCGACATGCGGTCGCATCCGCCGTCGTAGGTGCGGTTCCAGACTACCTGCTCCGTGAGCAGATCGAGGCAGACCACCCGCCTGGGCGTGCTCACGTACATCCGGCCCGTCGCGGCGCTGGCGCAGACGCCCTTCACGTTCTCCGCGGACTCTCCAGGTGCGACGGCCATCGTCGGGATACGGCGGAGCAGCCGGTGCCCATCGGCGATGTCGAAGACCAGGACCCCCACCCCGCCCCATTCCACGTAGTTGCGAACTCCGGGAACCGCCACGTACAGGAGGTGGCGGTTAGCGGCCGCAGCTCGCAGCGGGGTCGCGGCGAGGCCGCTCGCACCGGCGGCGGCGATCGCCGCGCTCAAGCGGAGGAACTCTCGCCGACTTTGCGGATCAGTCATCGAAGTGGATGGGGCTCTGAGAGCGGACGCGCCGCGTCTCGGTTGACTGCCTTCGGAAACGGCTACCGATCGGGAACGCGGTACAGGAAAAGACCGTATCCGACGCCTGCGGGATCGACACTGCGCGCCGACTGGAACGCGATCCACCTCCCGTCAGGGCTGACGACCGGGTTCGAGGCTTTGTAGCCGTCGTAGTCGCCCCACCGCGTGAGGCGCGTGAACTCGCCGCGGTTCCCCGTGAGCTGCAGTTTCCAGATATCAATATACCGGGAATTCTGCCGGTCGGCACCGCCCTGCTCGCGGCTGGACTCCACGAGGATCCAGCTCCCGTCAGGCGATATTCCCTCCGCCTCGTTGTACTCCTCCGGCACGGCGCGGTAGGTCGTGACGACACCGGTGCCGAGATCGATTCCGAAGATGTCGCCCTTGTCGCCCACCCGGTAGCAGGTGTAGACCAGCTCCGCGTCGTCGCGCCGAAAGTCCTGAGCTTCGAGTGTGCACTCGGGTCTCCTGGCGCGCATGATCTCCCGCTTGTTCACGAGCCGGGGCACGCTGTCCTCGTAGGTTATATCCGCGACGTACAGCACCGATTCACCCTCGCCGAG
>JAHWJV010000127.1 GCA_019348265.1 Gemmatimonadota bacterium | reverse complement strand
GGCCCTGGAGCGGGCACGAGGGGAGACGGCGGCCCTGCGGAACCTCGCCAACGCGGCCCGCATGGCCACCGACAACCCCGCCCTGGTGCAGCTCCGCCTCCTCCAGCACCTCGAGGCCTCGAAGGGCACGGCCCCGTGCACGTGAAGATCGTCATGAACATCGCCGACAAGCTGCTCCGGCTACTGACCGAGCACGGCGTCGAGCCGAGCGTGGTCAAGAACTACCGGATGACGGTGGAAGATGCGGAGGTGGTGGTGGTGATGGCTTCGCTGCTCCACGACATCGGCATGTCCGTCCACAGGGCCGACCACGAGGCGTTCTCACTTTTCATCGCGCAGGAGAAGATCCGCGAACTGCTGACCGGGCTCTACGACACCGCCAAGGCGACGATTCTCCGCTCGGAGATCCTGCACGCGATTATCGCGCACCGGTCCGGTGGTAAGCCGCTGACGCTGGAGGCGGGGATCGTCCGCGTCGCCGATGCTCTCGACATGGCCAAAGGCCGCTCGCGAATCCCGTTCGCCACCGGCTCCAGTAGCATCCACTCCGTTTCCGCGGCGGCGATCGAGGCGGTGCACATCGAGGCGGGGGAGAACAAGCCGGTGCGCATCCGCATCGATCTCTCCAACTCCGCCGGCATCTTCCAGCTCGACCAGCTTTTCCGCGAAAAGCTCACGGGGAGCGGGCTGGAGGCGTACGTCGAGCTGGATGCGAACCCGGTGGGAGAGGCCGAGCAGCGTCTGGTGGAGTCTTTCAGGTTGTAGAGGGTGCAAGGTCGATGAGTGCGAAGTTCAAGTGAACTCTCACCTCAGCCGCTCGTCGATCAGCGCGCCCACCATCTCCGGGTTCGCCCGGCCGGATGTCTCCCGCATCACCTGCCCCACGAAGAATCCGCGCAAGCCGACCTTGCCGCCGCGGTACTCATCTACTTTCGCGGGGTTCGCGGCGAGAACTTGCGTGACCAGCGGCTCCAGCGCGCGGCGGTCGCTGATCTGCTGCAGCCCGCGCCGCTCCACGATCGAGCTCGGCCCGTCGCCCGTCTCCGCCATCTGGGCGAGAACCTGGCGCCCGATCGTTCCGGAGATGGTCCCGCTCTCGACGAGCGCGACCAGCGCGGCAAGCGTCTCACCCGTGATCGGCAGATCCGAGAGTGACCGCTCGCCGACCACCCGCGGCAGCTCCTGCATCACCCAGTTCACCAGCGAACGCACCGGCGCGGCGCCGGTCGCGCTCGCCGCCTCGAAGAGGTCCGAGGTGCCCCGATCACGGGAGAGGACGTCCGCCTCCTCAGTGGTGAGGCCCAGCTCCCGAACGTAGCGCTCCCGCCGCTCTTCGAGCTCTGGCGTCCGTTCCTCAGCCGGCGTCGCCGGTGGCTTGTGCGCGGGCGGGCTGCGACGCTGCTTCGGCTGGCTCACCGCCCCGGTCGGCGCCGGTGCCTCGGTGTGCGAAATCTTCGCCCAGGTGTCCCGCAGCGTCACCGTTCGGTTGTAGACCAGGTGGTCGGCGCCCGAATCGACCATGTCGCTGCAGAAAAAGCCGAGACGCTCGAACTGGTACCGGCTTCCTGGCTCATCCAGCCGTACGCTCGGCTCGATACGCGCTCCCTCGACCACGACCAGCGACTCGGCGTTCAGGTAATTCTTGAAATCACCCTCCTGCGCTTCGGGATCGGGGACGGTGAACAGCCGGTCATAGAGGCGAACCTCGCACGGGACGGAGTGCTGCGCCGAAACCCAGTGGACGGTCCCCTTCACCGGCTTTCCGCCGCGCGACCGGCCGCCCCGCGTCTCGGGATCGTAGGAGCAACGCAGCTCCACCACCTCCCCGCTCTCATCCTTCACCACCTCGTCGCAGCGGATGATGTACGCATAGCGGAGACGCACCTCCCGGCCCGGCGAGAGCCGGTAGTACCCGGGCGACGGGGTCTCCATGAAGTCGTCGCGCTCGATCAAGATCTCCCGCGAGAAAGGGAGGATGCGCGAGCCTTCCTTCGGTACGTCGTGGGGATAGAGGGGAGCATCGATCTCTTCGACATCGCCCTCCGGATAGTTCGTGATCACCACCTTGAGCGGCCGCAGGACGCACAGCACTCGCGGCGACGTCTGGTTCAGGTCGTCGCGGATCGCGAACTCCATCTTCCCGATGTCGACGCGGATCTCGGTACGCGCGACCCCTACCATGGCGGCGAAGCTCCGGATTGCCGCTGGTGTCACGCCGCGCCGCCGGAAGGCCGCGATCGTGGGCATGCGGGGATCGTCCCATCCGCTCACGTACCCGCCGCGTACGAGCTCCAGCAGCTTCCGCTTGCTCATCACGGTGAAGTCGAGATTCCGGCGCGCGAACTCGTACTGGTGCGGCCGGCACTGCGCCGGGATGTTCTCCACCACCCAGTCGTAGAGCGGGCGGTTGTTCTCGAACTCCAGCGTGCAGACGGAGTGGGTGACGCACTCGAGCGCGTCCTCGATGGGGTGCGCGTAGTCGTAAAGAGGATAGATGCACCACTCGTCGGCCGTCCGATAATGGTGGGCGTGCCGAATGCGGTAGAGGATCGGGTCCCGCAGCAGCATGTTGCGCGAGGCGAGGTCGATCCTGGCGCGCAGCACGTGGGCTCCGTCACGGAACTCTCCCGCCCTCATCCGGCGGAACATGTCCAGGTTCTCCTCCACCGAGCGGTCGCGGTAACGGCTCGGGCGGCCGGCTTCCGTCACCGTTCCTCGCAAGTCCCGGATCTCCTCCTCTGTCGACGAGTCGACGTACGCCTTCCCCTCGCGGATCAGGTGCTCCGCGAACTCGTACATCGCCTCGAAGTAGTCCGAGGCGAAGTAGAGGTGCTCGCCCCAATCGTACCCGAGCCACTGGATGACGTCCTTGATCGCCTCGACGTAGTGGGCGTCCTCGGTCTCCGGGTTCGTGTCGTCGAACCGAAGGTGGCAGACGCCGCCGGTCTCGGCGGCCACGTCGAAGTTCAGCGCGACCGAGGTGGCGTGGCCAATATGCAGATATCCATTCGGCTCCGGCGGGAAGCGGGTGACGACCCTGGATACCCGGCCGTTGCGGAGATCGTCCGCGATCACGGCGCGAATGATGTCCAGACCGGGGCTGGTGGCGGCGGTCTGCGTCGGCGACTCGGAGGCCATGCGGTGTGCGTGCGAACGGTCGGGGTGAGCGTGTGTGCGCGGCATACAATAGCGTCGGGAACATCAATCAACAACTTGCCCCACGGCGCCTTGCTCGGCATCATCACCGCTTCAGGACGGCCGGCTCGCCGGGGTCCGGGTACTTCGCTTTCCGGAGATGGAACATGACCGACGCACCCCGCGTGCGCTTCGCCCCCAGCCCAACCGGCTATCTGCACGTCGGCGGCGCCAGGACGGCTCTCTTCAACTGGCTCTACGCCCGTGGTCAGGGCGGGACCTTCGTTCTGCGCATCGAGGACACCGACCGCCAACGCTCCAGCGACGAGATGACGCAGGCCATCCTCGACGGGATGCAGTGGCTCGGCCTCGAGTGGGACGAGGGGCCGTACCACCAGGCGGACGGGTTCGATCGGCATCGCGCCGACGCCGAGCGCCTCCTCGAGCGCGGCCTCGCGTACCGCTGCTTCTGCACCCCGGAGGAGCTGCAGGCGAAGCGCGACGCTGCCGGCGACGAGTACCGCTACGACCGGAAATGCGTCGCGCTCTCACCCGCCGACGTGCAGCGCCGGCTGAACGACGCCGAACGCTTCACCGTCCGCTTCCTCGTCCCGGAGGGCGAAACCGAGTGGGACGACGCCGTGCACGGGCGCACCAGCTTCCAGAACTCGGCGATCGACGACTTCATCGTCCTCCGCTCCGACGCCACCCCGATCTACAACCTGGCCGTGGTGTCGGACGACATCGACATGCGCATCACCCATGTGATCCGTGGCGACGACCACCTCTCCAATACGCCCAGGCAGATCCTGCTGTACCGCGCGCTCGACGCCGAGGTGCCGATCTTCGCCCACCTGCCGATGATCCTCGGCCCAGATGGCAAGCGGCTCTCCAAGCGGCACGGCGCCACCGCGGTCGGCGAGTACGCGGAGCGCGGCATCCTCCCCACGGCGCTCGCGAACTTCCTCGCGCTTCTCGGGTGGAACCCGGGCGACGACCAGGAGATCATGCTCATCCCAGAACTCATCGCCCGCTTCAGCCTCGAGCGCGTAAACAAGAAGAGCGCCATCTTCGATCCGGACAAGCTCGACTGGATGAACGCGCAGCACGTCATCCGTATGTCGGGCGCGGAGCTGCTGCCGATCATCGCGCCGGCTTTGATCGCCGAAGGCCTGACCACCGAGCAGGAGGTCCAGGACCGGGAGGGCTGGTTCCACTCCTTGATGGAGCTGTTGAAGCCGCGGGCCCACGGACTCGGCGGGTTCGCCGACCAGGCTCGCGCGTATCTCGCTCCCGCGGTCGAATACGAGTCGGCTGGAGTGGCAAAGCACTGGAAGGACCCTGCGGCTACGGCAGCGGGACTCCAGGAGGTCGGGCGACTGCTCGCCACGGTCGAGCCGTGGGAGGCGGAAGCCCTCGAGGCGGCGTTGCGGAAGCACGCGGAGCGGAGCGGCGTCGCCTTCGGCAAGATCGTTCACCCGCTTCGCCTGGCGCTGACCGGATCCACCGTGAGCCCCGGCATCCACGAGGTGCTCGCTCATATGGGACCCCAGCTGGTCCACCAGCGACTTCGCGCCGCGGTGGCGGTGCTGACCGAACAGAAAGGTGCGGAAATGAACATTGACACCTACCCCCCCACGACCTAATATCAGGACGCGGGATCCTAAACTTATGTAGTTGCGCCCGTTCAGCCGTCGGAGGGCAAATGCCGGAGCCACTTTCCAAGATCGAACGCCGGATTCTCGACTACCTTATCGACTATCTCAAACGCAATACCTATCAGCCCAGCATTCGGGAGATCGGTCGCCGTTTCGGGATCAGGTCGACCAAGACCGTGTCCGAGTATCTGCAGGTTTTAGCCGACAAAGGGTACATCGAGCGCGAGGCGTCGCGCTCGCGCGGCGTCAGGATCGTAGGGCTGGAGCTGAACAATCCCCGTACGATAAACGTCCCGCTCTACGGCAAGATCGCCGCGGGGTCGCCGGCGCTCATCCGCGATCGTGCGGACGAGGAGTTCACGCTGGATCCGAAGCTCGCCGGATCGTCGGAGTCGTTCTTTCTGGAGGTTCGCGGCGAGAGCATGGAGGCGATGGGCATTCTGGACGGTGACCTGGTCCTGGTCGAGCCGGTCGGAGTGCACGAGATCCGCAACGGGGAGATCGTGGCCGCGAGGCTCGGAGACGAGGCGACGGTGAAGCGCTACTTCGCTCGCGACGGCCAGGTCGTGCTGGAGCCGGCGAACACGGACTTCGCGCCGATCCTCGTGAACCAGGACGACGACTTCGGTGTGCTGGGGCGCGTGACGGGGCTCTTCCGCCGCTTCACGACGGAGCAGACCGAGGCGATCGGCGGTTGATGCCGGTGGGAGATGGCTGCACCCGGGGGACTCTGGCTTTCGCGCCAGGGTCCCCCTCGCGTTTACGGCCATGAGCCTGGCTGCCGCGGACGAGCGCTGGATGCGGGCGGCTCTCGCGCAGGCGAGCGCCGCCGAGGGTCTGGGAGAGGTGCCGGTCGGCGCCGTCGTGGTGCGGGGCGACGAGGTGATCGCGGCGGGCCACAATCTCACCCACACGACCTCGGATCCGGCCGGACACGCGGAGATGATCGCCATCCGGCGCGCGGCGGAGGCGACGGGGCACTGGAGGCTCCTCGACTGCACCCTCTACGTGACCCTGGAGCCGTGCGCGATGTGCGCCGGGGTCATCGTCCTTTCCCGGATCCCACGCATGGTGTTCGCGGCCCACGATCCGAAGGCCGGGATGTGCGGCTCGCTGGAGAACCTGGTGCAGGATCCCCGACTGAACCACCGGGTAGAGCTCACGGCCGGCGTCCTGGCGGAGGAAAGCGGCGATCTGCTGCGTGCTTTTTTCCGCGCCCGGAGGCAGTCCGGAAAGGGGCCGACCCTTCGTTGACCCCCGCCGGCACCCCGTGTATCTTGGGGCTCCCTTCCTAACGGTACACTCATAGACGGACGCATGGCCGATCCCCAGCGCGAGCTTCTCCTGGACGACCGGATGGTCGAGCGCGTCCTCGCCCGGATGGCGCGCGAGATCGTGGAGCAGGTCGGCGAGCTGGATCAGCTCCTCCTGATCGGCATCCACCGCCGGGGGGTGGACCTCGCCCGCTGGCTGAGCGAGGAGATCGGCAGGGCGGAAGGGACCGCCATCCCCACCGGCTCCCTGGATATTACCCTGTACCGCGACGACCTGATGGCGATCGGCCCGCGGCCGATCGTCGGCGACACTCGTCTACCCACGCACGGGATCGACGGGAAAACGGTCGTGATCGTCGACGACGTCCTGTACACGGGTCGAACGGTGCGCGCCGCGCTGGACGAGCTCGCGGACTTCGGGCGGCCTCGCCGCATCCTCCTGTGCGTGCTCGTAGACCGGGGCGGCCGTGAGCTTCCCATCCACGCGGACATCATCGGGAAGAGCTTCACCGTGGCCGGTGACGATCGGATCGAGGTGCTGGTTTCCGGGATAGACGGACGGAGCGGCGTCGAGCTCGTGAAAGGGGCGAAGCGGTGACGTCTCGTGCCGCGGCGTATCTAGGCAAGGACCTGCTCGGTCTGGACGAGTTGACCCGCGAGCAGATCCTCGCGATCCTGGACACCGCAGAGCCCTTCAAGGAGATCTCGGAGCGGCCCATCAAGAAGGTCCCCGTCCTGCGCGGGAAGACCATCGTCAACGCCTTCTTCGAGAACTCGACGCGCACCCGGATCTCCTTCGAGTTCGCGGAAAAGCGGCTGTCCGCCGACACGGTGAATTTCGCCGCCGGTGGGTCTTCCGTGTCCAAGGGTGAGACGCTGGTGGACACCGCGCGCAACCTGGAGGCGATGCGGATCGACATGGTGGTCATCCGCCATCCGTCCTCCGGTGCCGCGCGGTTCCTGGGGCAACGTATCGCCTCCAACGTGGTGAACGCTGGCGATGGCAAGCACGAGCACCCGACGCAGGCGCTGCTCGACATGCTCACCATCCGCGATCACCTGGGCCGCCTCGACGGGGTGCGCGTGTGCATCGTCGGAGACATCCTCCATTCGCGGGTCGCGCGCTCCAACATCTGGGGCCTGCTCAAGGTGGGCGCGGAGGTCGGTGTCTGCGGCCCGGCGACCCTCCTCCCTCCGGAGGTTCGCGAGCTCGGGGTGACCGTGTTCCAGCGCATCGAAGAGGCGATCGAGTGGGCCGACGCGCTGAACATTCTTCGACTTCAGCTCGAGCGCATGCAGGGCGGCTTCGTGCCCTCCCTGCGCGAGTACAACCGTATCTTCGGCGTCACGCAGGCGAGGCTCGAGAGCGCGCCGCGCGATCTCCTCATCCTTCATCCCGGCCCCATGAACCGCGGCGTTGAGATCGACTCCGCGGTCGCCGACGGGCCACACTCGGTGATTCTCGAACAGGTGACGAACGGCGTGGCGGTCAGAATGGCGGTGCTCTACCTGCTCGCCGGCGGCGAGCCGGAGAAGGCGGAAGCGGCCAAGGGCGGACACCCGTGAGAGCTATCCTGGTGCGCGGCGGCCGGGTGCTCGATCCCTCGCAGGGGATCGACGCTCCGCTCGACCTCCTCCTCGCGGACGGAAATGTCGCGGCGCTTGGAGAGGGAATCGCCGCGCCGGACGATGCGGAGATCGTCGAAGCGCGTGGTCTCGTCGTTTCTCCCGGGCTTATCGACCTTCACGTGCACCTCCGCGAGCCGGGGGGCGAGCACAAGGAGACGATCGCCTCCGGCGCACGCTCCGCCGCCGCCGGCGGGATCACCGCCGTCGTAGCGATGCCGAACACCGACCCGCCGATCGATAACCCGGCAGCCGTGGGGTTCGTGATGGCGGAGGGGCTCCGCGCGGGGGGTGCCCGGGTCTACCCGTCGGGCGCGATCACCGTCGGCCAGAACGGCGAGCTGCTCGCGGAGATCGGCGAGATGGTCAAGGCGGGAGCGGTCACCGTCACCGACGACGGGCGGCCGGTGATGAACTCGGGCGTCATGTGCGCGGCGCTCGAGTACACGCAGACCTTCGACCTTCCCGTCTCCGTCCACGCCGAGGACCTCGCCCTCTCCCGCGGCGGGTCGATGAACGAGGGGATCATCGCGACGCGGCTGGGGCTGACCGGCATCCCCAATGCCGCGGAGGACGTGATGATCGCGCGCGATCTCCTCCTCGCCGAGCTGACCGGCGGCCGCCTTCACATCCAGCACGTCTCCACGCGCCGCGGCGTCGAGCTGATCCGGGCGCGACTTCACCCAGACCTGGGTGATGTCGCGCCAATCGGTGAACACGCTGAGGCTGTAGGCCGCATTCGTCATGTCGTCGAAGTCGGTCACGAACCGGTCCCAGGTCAGTCCGGTGTAGACGTTGGTACGGACGCGGAACGTCGGCTGGAGCC
>JAHWJV010000126.1 GCA_019348265.1 Gemmatimonadota bacterium | reverse complement strand
CCCGATCATCTTCGGAACGGCTCCAATCGACGTCGCCGTCACGGCCGCGGCGCAGGCACTAATCGGCGACGCCGACTGGCTCGGGCTTCAGGCGGGGCTCAGTCTCGGGACGACGCTTGTGCCGGGGAGCTTCTCCGTCAGCCCGTACGTGCATCCGCGGCTCGCCTTCATCGACTCGCCGGGTGGCGACGGCTTCGACAGCGACCTGCTCGCGGAGATCGGAGCGGACTTCGAATTCGGCAACAGAGCCGCGGTGCGGTTGGCGATCGGTCTCGACGATGTCGGCGCGGACTGGGGGCTGGGCTTTTCCTGGCGCTGAACTGGCACGCGGATGAAAAACTGGGAGGCCCCGCGGCTCGTCCCGCGGGGCTTCTTCCAGTGAAAGGCACGGGGCTGGGAGCCAGAGTGGCGCTCAGCGAGCGGAGCTGACCGGTCCGCTGGTAAAGGACGCCCGCGTCTCCGCGCTTTCCTTGTAGCCGTAGCGGATCGCCTTGGCGCGGACGGTGGCCGGGCTGGCGAGCCGGAAGGGTCCCGTGTACAGCCGCCAGCGCGGGTTCGGTCCATCCTCGGTAGTGTATGCGAGCGACGCGCCCTGCGTGGGGACGTAGATCTCCACCTCAGTCGGGCCGCTGAAGCTCTGGACGCTATCCCGGGTAGCGTCTCCACTCGAACCGCGCTTCAGGATATAGGGCGCGGCGGTAATCGGCTGGACCCCGCCGGGCCACATCCGCAGGATCATCTCCGGCTCATTGATCAGGCCCTGATCGTCGATCGCCTCCATCCAGCCCGTCACCGCGCGCCGCATCCGTTCCAGCACCGCGCGATGCCCAGGGTCCGCCGCCAGATCGCGGATTTGGTGCGGGTCCGCCTGGGTGTCGTAGAGCTCCTCCGCCGGCCTGCTGGTGCGGAGCCAGAGCGCGGCCGGCCCCGACAGCTTCCCCTCCGCCTGCAGCCGCAGCAGCTCCTGCATGATCGCGTTCTGGTTCCGGTAGGGGATGTACCCCACGTAGGGGAGCTCCGGCTGGAAGTTGCGAATGTACAGATATCTCCCGTCGCGCGCGGAGCGCATCATGTCGAACTCTACGTCCATTCGGTCTCGGGCGGCGAACACGTACTCCGGCGCCCGCTGCGCCTGCGGTGCGAAGAGGGCGCGTCCGTGCAGATGCCCCGGAACCGTGACGCCGGCGAGGGAAAGCACCGTGGGGGCGAGATCCACGAAGCTGACCAGCTCCTCGTTCACCGTGCCCGGTGCGAAGGCGGGGCGGAGTGCGGGTGGCCAGCGCACCATCAGGATCGAGCGCAGCCCCGAATCGTACAGCGACCGCTTCGCGCGAGGGAGTCCATCCCCGTGATCGCTCCAGAAGAAGACGATGGTGTTTTCCGCGAGTCCATCCTCCTCGAGCTGGCGCAGGATCTCTCCGACCCGCGTGTCCATCGCGGCGATGTTGTCGTACCAGTGCGCGAGGGCCTCGCGGACCTTGGGAGTGTCCGGATAATACGGGGGAACCTGCACGCGCGCCGGATCGGTCGTCGATCGGCGTCCACGGAGCGCGTCGGCGAAGATCTGGGACTCGTGCGTTCCAGTGATGTTGATGACTGAGAAGAACGGCTGGTCCTTGTCGGGCCGGTCGCGCCAGTGTGCGCGCTGGCCGAGTTCGTCCCATATGGTGAAGGGGGAGCCGATCTGATAGTCCGTCTTTACCGCGTTGGTGGTGAAATAGCCGGCCGCTCGAAGATATTCTGGGAAGGCTTTCACGTAGAACGGGGGTACGGCCAGGTACGGGCCCGGAAGCTCCGGGATCCGGTCCTCCGTTACGCGCATGTGCTGCGCACCGATCGCGTTCTGGTGCATCCCCATGATGATCGCGGCCCTGCTCGGGGCGCACACGGGTGCGGTGGTGAAGGCGTTGGTGAAGCGCATCCCGCCACGCGCCAGCTGGTCCAGGTTTGGCGTTTTCGCGACGGCGTCGCCATAGGCGCCAAGGCGTGGACTGAGATCCTCGGTGGAGATCCAGAGGATGTTCGGCCGACGCGGCGCCTGGGCGGCGAGCGGCGTCGGCAGCGCGCAGGCGCTGCCTGCGAGCAGCAGCACCGCCAGCACCGGAGCGGTGCGGTACCAGCGCATTCGTGTCATATGGTCACTCCGGGCGGTGGTATCGTGACGAGAGTGGTCCCTTGCCCCCCGACGGGGGAAGGGTCGGATTATCCCGCGCGTTCGATTCAGTCGCCGGGCCTTGCGGCGGGAGCGGCGGCGGCGACCTCTTCCCGGAAAGCGTCGATGCGGGAGCGGAGGCGCGCGAGCGTGTCCTGGTGATCGGCCGCGACGTTCGAGCGCTCGCCGGGGTCGCGCTCCAGGTCGAAGAGCTCGGGCGCAGCCGCCGTCTGGCCGGGCTGCTGCGGCGGCGCGATACGAAGCTTCCAGCGGCCTTCGCGCACCGCCTCCAGGTTCCGGCCGCTGAAGTAGAAGAGCTCCTTCCTCGGAGACGGCGCGCGCCCGGTCAGCATCGGGAGGATGTCGTACCCGTCGATCGGTCGGTCCATCGGCGTCTTCGCACCCGCCAGGTGGAGGAAGGTTGGGAACAGGTCCATGTTCGCCGCCAGCTCAGCGGACACCTGCCCCGCCGGAATGGTCCCCGGCCACCTCACGATGCCCGGCACGCGGACTCCTCCCTCGTACGTGGTCGCCTTGGAGCCGCGGAAGATCCCCGCGTAGCCGACGTCCTGGAGCGTCTGTCCTTCCTGGAACGAGCGGGGCATCGCGTTGGTCCAGGGGCCGTTGTCGCTGGTGAACACCGTGATCGTACGCCGATCGAGTCCCAGTTCGGCGAGGGTGCGCAGCACTTCGCCGACGCTCCAGTCCAGCTCCTCGATGACGTCCCCGTAGTTGCCGGCTCGCGAGCGGCCGCGAAAGCGCGTGGACGCCACCGCCGGAAGGTGGGGCATGCTATGGGCGACGTAGAGAAAGAACGGCTCGCCCCGCGCCTCGCGGATGAAGCGGATCGCCTCCTCCGTATAACGCCGCGTAAGGGTCGTATCGTCGACCGGGCGCTCCACCACCGCGGTGCCGCGGTAAAGGGGGACCGGAGGCGCACCCTGGACGAAGGGCGCGCGATAGTCGTGTGAGTACGGCAGCCCGAAAAAGTAGTCGAAGCCGTGAGCGGTCGGGTTGAAGGAAGGGCCGTCGCCGAGATGCCATTTGCCGATGATGCCGGTGCGGTACCCCTGTGCCCGCAGCGCCTCGGCCAGCGTCAGCTCCGTGGCGGGCATTCCGATCGGCGCGCCGGGCGAGAGCGCGTTCACCAGGCCCGAGCGCACGGGGTAGCGCCCGGTCAGCAACGCCGCGCGCGCGGGCGTGCAAACCGGCGCGGTCGAGTAGAAGGAGGTCAGGCGGATCCCCTCACGCGCCATCTGGTCGATGTGCGGGGTCCGGATCGTCGGGTGGCCGTACGAGGAGAGGTCGGCGTACCCCTGATCGTCCGTGAGGAACACCACGATGTTGGGGCGCTGCGCCTGCGCCCGGGTCGGCTGCGCGAGCGCCGGCCCGGCGGCGCCGGACAGGAAGAGAAGAACGGTCGCGAGGACCCATACCCCGTGCATGGTCGATCGCATCGTGTGCCCTCTCAAACGCGCCCCGCGCGCCACCGGTCCAGCGCCACCGCAAGCACGATCATGGCGCCGATGATGATCTCCTGCACGTAATTCGGCCAGCCCATCTGCTGGCAGCCGTTGCGCAGGAATGCCATGATCAGGGCGCCGATCATGGCCCCCAGAATGCTGCCCTCCCCGCCCTCGAGGCTCGCGCCGCCGATCACCACGGCCGCGATGACATCCAGCTCCGTGCCGATGGCCACGGTGGGATCGCCCTGGCGCAGGCGGGACATCTGCATCACGCCGGCCAGACCAAAGAGGAGCCCGGCCGAGCCGTAGATCCAGAGCTTGAGACGGTCGACCGGGATGCCACAGGCGCGCGCGGCGGCGGCGTTGGAGCCGAGCGCGAAGACGCGGCGGCCGAAGACGGTGTTGCGCAGCACCACCGCCGTCGCGACCGCCAGCATCAGCGTGATCCAGACGCCCGGGGCGAGGATCAGCCAATCCGGCCGCGGAAAGGTCACGAGCAGCTCGTTTACCCAGGTCGCGGGCGCGTTCACCGTCTGCTCGTCGGCGAGCCACTTGGCCACGCCCCGCGCGATGCCGAGCATTCCCAGCGTGGCGATGAAGGGGACCACCTTCAAGCCGGTGATGAAGGCCGCGTTCACGAGCCCCACCAGCCCGCCGACCGCGACCGCCGCCGCCATGGCCGCCGCGGGAGGCCACCCGGCCTCAAGAACGAGCGCGGTGACCACGCCGGTGAGCGCGATCGTCGCGCCCACAGACAGGTCGATCCCGCCGCTCACGATGATCAGCGTCATCCCGATCGCGCCGAGGGCGACGATGACCGTCTGCGAGAGTACGATCCGCAGGTTGAACGGCGAGAGGTACCGGCCGGGCGCGTCGCTCAGCAGCGCGAAAACCAGGACGACGAGGACAAGGCCCATGAAGGGGCCGAGCCGAGCGACCCAGAGGCGCAGGAAGTCGCGCGGGGCGAAGACGGGCGCGGCGACGGGCGGCGCTTCGATAGTCGATTGCATTCCAGTGATTCGGCGTCGCAGAATGACGTTTTTTTATGACGTTGTGTCGGGAGTCTCGGCGATCGCGGCGGCGAGCACGGCCTCGGGTGTCCACTGATCGATGGGGCGCGCGGGCAGCAGCCGCCCGCGGCTCATCACCGCCAGCCGGTCGCACATGCCGAACAGCTCCGGCAGGTAGGAGCTCACCATCAGCACCGCCTTCCCTGCCGCCGCGGCCGCCGCGATCGTCTCGTAGACCTGCGCCTTGCTCCCGACGTCGATGCCCCGGGTGGGCTCGTCCAGCAGGAGCACGTCCGCGTGCTGATGCAGGAGCCGGCCGATGGCGACCTTCTGCTGGTTCCCGCCGGAGAGCGTTCGAACCGATTGGGCGGGCGTGCGGGCGCGGATGCCGAGCTCGCCGATCCAGCGCTGTGCCTGCGTAGCCTGACAGGCGAGGTCCAGCCAGCCCAACCGGCCGCTGCAGGCGGACATACGCGTCAGCGTGAGGTTGTCGGCGAGCGACAGCGGAAGGGCCAGCCCCTCGCCCTTCCGGTCCTCGCTCAGGTATCCGAATCCTTGCCGCAGCCGGTCCGCAGCTTTGCCCCCACTGAGTGCCAGCGATTGGCCGCGCAGCCGGTAGCTCCCGGACTCCACCGGGTCCAGCCCGAACAGCGCGCGCACCAGCTCGGTACGGCCCGACCCCATCAAGCCGGCGATGCCGAGGATCTCGCCGCGTCGCAGCTCGAAGCTCGCACCGTGGACCACGGGTGGTGCCGTGAGGTCGCGCACCGCGAGGAGCACCTCTCCCGCCGACGAGTCCCTCCGCGATGGAAAGATTCCTCCCATCGGCCGGCCCACCATGTGGCTGATGAGCTCGTCGTTGCTGACGCTCGAGATCTCCCCCGACGCGACGCTTCGCCCGTCGCGGAGGACGGTGTAGCGATCCGCTATGGCGCGGACTTCTTCAAGGAAGTGGCTGATGTAGACGATCGCGATCCCATCGTCGCGCAGGCGGCGGATCAGCGCGAAGAGTCGCTCCACGTCCTCGCGCTGCAGGCTGCTGGTCGGCTCGTCCATCAGCATGATACGGACGTCGGCGCTCAGCGCCCGGCATATCTCCACCACCTGCCGTGCCGCCACCGGCAGCTCGCCGACACGGCGCTCCGGGCGGATCTCGGGATGATCGAAGTTCTTCAGCACCTCCAGAGCGCGCCGCCGGCACGCGGACCAGTCCACCCATCCCCAGCGGGAGCTCTCCATCCCCAGCAGGACGTTCTCCGTCACCGACAGGTGAGGGCAGAGCGACAGCTCCTGGTGGATCAGCGCCACGCGGGCGCGGCGGGCGTCCAGCGTCGAGTCCGGCGCGTACCGTTTGCCGCCGAGCCGCATCTCGCCGGCATCCGGTCGGAAGGTCCCCGCGAGCACGTTCATCAGCGTGCTCTTTCCCGCGCCGTTCTCGCCGATCAGCGCGTGGACCTCGCCCGGGCGTACCTCGAGCGTGACCCCGTCGAGAGCCAGCGTGGCGCCGAAGCTCTTGCGGATCCCGTCGAGCTCCAGCGCGGGCGCCATCGACGTCACTGAGCGCCGAGATATTGGGCGAGCGGTGGATTGATCAGCTCCTTCACCTCCGGCGCCTCCAGGTTGTCGGGCGTCACCATCATCACCCCGGTGTCCACGCGCTTCTCGACCGTCTCCCCCTTGAGGTGCGCGACCATGGTCTTCACGCCGAGGTAGCCCATGCGGACCGGGTTCTGGACGACCAGGCCCTGAAGCTGCTTCCCGCGGAGCGCGGCCACCAGGCTCGTGCTGGCGTCGAAGCCCACGAACTTCATCTGCCCCGCCTTGCCGATGTCCTGCAGCGCGAGAAGCATCCCGTCGGTAGAGGTCTCGTTCGGGGTGAAGATTCCCTGGATGTCGGCGCCGTGCCGGTTGAGCAGGTTCTCGGCGGCGCGCTTCGCCGTCTCGCGCGTCGCGCCGGCGTACTGGTCCGACGAGATCACCCGGACGTTGGGGAAGCCCGCCTGCATGCGGCGCATGAAGCCGGTCTCTCGCGCCGTGGTGCTCGCCGATCCTTCGGCGTAACGCAGCATCAGCACGCTCCCCCGCCCACCGAGCAGCTCGCCAAGGCGGTCCGCGGCGAGCTCGCCTCCCTTGAGATTGTCGGTGGCGACGAAGCTTACCAGCGCGTCCGACTGCAGGTCCGAATCGATGATCACGGTCGGGACGCCGGACCGCTGCGCCTCTTCGACGGGCCGAACCAGTGCACGGTCGTCCAGAGGCGCGAGCACGAGCCCGTCCACCTGCTGTGCGGTGAAGCCCTCGACCACCTGCACCTGCTGTTCGCGGTCATCCTCGCGGAGCGGCCCCTTCCAGATCACCTGCACCTGCGTACCCGCGGCGGAGAGCTCCTGCGCCGCTTTCATCGCGCCGGCGTGTACGCTCTTCCAGAACTCATGCGTGGTGCCCTTCGGGATCACGGCGATGGTGAGCTGGTCAGCCCCCGCTTCCTGCTGCGGCTCACCTCCGGCGCATGCCGAGAGAAGCATAGCGAGGCTCAGCACGACGGGGACGGCGAGGCGAGGTCGTCTCACGAGGAAAATCCTCCGGGTGTGGTTAGATCGCTCCGGCGGGCGCTGCGCCGCGGGAACGCGGCATCCGCCGAACGAGCCGTCGAGTAGGCCCCGGGCCGGGGAGTGGCTCCGGTTGCGCCTCCTGAGCATGGCTCAGGCAGCGCGTCTCGGCAATCCCCCACGGTGCGCACCGAGGCCGCCGGACGAGGGAACTGACGCCGTCAGGGCCGCACGACGATGCGCTCCCCGGGCCGCGTACGATACTCTCGCACGAGATCGGCGTAGCGAACGCGAACCGCCCCTCCGCGCTCCGAGACGAGCGTCGCCTGGGCGAGCCTGCCGTTTTCCCAGCGCACATCCACCAGGAACCCGCCGCGGGCGCGGAGGCCGCGGACGCTGCCCGATGGCCACGCGGACGGCAGCGCGGGGAGCAGATGCACCTCGCCGGCGTGGTTCTGGAGCAGCATCTCCACGATTCCGGAGGTAGCGCCGAAGTTGCCGTCGATCTGAAACGGCGGGTGGGCGTCGAAGAGGTTCGGATAGACGCCACCGTCCCGGTACTCGGTCTTGGTGCTACCGGTGAGCGTAAGCAGATTCTCGAGCATCCGGTACGCGTGGTCGCCGTCGTGCAAACGCGCCCAGAAGTTCATCTTCCACGCCATCGACCAGCCGGTACCGCCATCGCCCCGGAACTCCAGAGAGCGCCGAGCGGCGCTGAAGAGCTCCGGTGTGGCACCAGCCGTAATCTCGCTACCCGGATGGAGCCCCCACAGGTGGGAGACGTGACGGTGCTTCTCCTCCGGGTCGTCACGGTCTTCCAGCCATTCCTGGAGCTGGCCGTGCTTGCCCACCTGATTGGGTGCGATTCGCGCCCGCATGGCGGCCAGGGTGTCGCGCAGAGCGGCGTCCAGGCCCAGCAACTCGCCCGCGCGGATCGTGCTGGCGAAGAGGTCCCGGATGATCTGGTGATCCATCGTGGGACCCATCACCAGGCCGCCCAGCTCGGGCGAATTCGAGGGTCCGGAGATCAGCCAGCCGGTCTTCGGGTCCCTCACCAGGTAATCGACGAAGAAGAGCGCGGCCCCCTTCATCAGTGGGTAGGCTCGCTCGCGCAGGAAGCGCTCGTCGCCGCCGTACTCGTAGTGCCACCAGAGGTGCTGCGAGAGCCAGGCTCCGCCGGTAGGCCAGATGCCGTGGTTCGAGTTGTTGATCGGCGCGGTACCGCGCCACTGGTCCGTGTTGTGGTGCAGCACCCAGCCGCGCGCCCCGTAATGCTCCCGAGCAGTCTTCGCTCCCGACTCCGCCACCTCCTCCATCATCGAGAAGAGCGGCTCGTGCAGCTCCGCCAGGTTGGCGGACTCGGCAAGCCAGTAGTTCATCTCGGTGTTGATGTTCACCGTGTAGATCGGAAGAGCA
>JAHWJV010000125.1 GCA_019348265.1 Gemmatimonadota bacterium | reverse complement strand
CGCCGACCGCATGCGCGGAACCGCGGTGTCTCAGCCCGCGGTGCGCCGGCCTTTCGCCTGGTACATCCGGATGTCGGCGCGCTCGACCAGCTCGCCGATGGAGGAGTTGTCCTGGGGCATGACCGGCGTGGCACCGATGCTGACCTTGAGCTCGTACGGCCGCCGCGTCTCGTCGTTGGCGGCCGCGAGCTGTTCCCGGAAGCGGTGAAGGAGCGGCGCCAGGTCCGCCTCGCTGGTCCCGCCGGCCAGCACCGCGAACTCGTCGCCGCCGAGCCGGGCGATCAGGTCGGAGTCCCGGAAGCTCTCCCGCAGAAGGCGGGCGGTCGTCGCGAGCGCCCGGTCCCCCTCCAGGTGGCCGTACGTGTCGTTCACCCACTTCATGTCGTCGATGTCGCCGAAGAGCAGCACCAGCCGCTCGTCCGTGCGCCTGGCGAGCTTCAGACGCTCGCCCGCCATGATGAGGAAGGCTCGGCGGTTGTACAGGCCGGTCAGCTCGTCCCGCAGCGACAACTCGCGGAGCCGCTCCCGCTCCGTTCGCCGCTCGGTGATGTCCTGCATCTGGATGATGAAGTGGAACGGCTCCCCGCGGCTATCGCGCACCAGCGATGCGTTGACCTGCACCCAGATCTCACGACCATCCTTGCGGATGAAGCGCTTCTCGCGAGCGCCAGTCGCCACTTCGCCGGCGATCAGGCGCTCGGCAAGGGCACGGTCCGCGGGGCGATCGTCGGGATGGGTGATCTCCGAATACTTCTGGGTCAGGAGCTCTTCGCGGGCGTAGCCCACGATCACGCAGAGCGCGTCGTTCACCCGCAGCCAGCGACCGTCCATCGCGGTGAGCGCCATCCCGATCGGCGCCGCGTCGAAGGCGGTCCTGAACCTCGCCTCGCTCTCGCGCAGCGCCTCGTCGGCGCGTGCGGCGGCCCGCCCCTTCGCGTCAGACTCCCGCGCCGCGATCCGGAGCTCGATCTTCGATGCCAGAGCCGCTGCGAGCTCTTCCAGCGTCCGCACTTCCTCATCCGCCCACCGGCGCGGGTGGAAGTCGATCACGCAAAGGGTGCCGATCGCATGTCCGTCCGTGATCAACGGAATCCCCGCGTAGGAGACCGCCGCACCCAGCCCGGCCGGGTCGATTCCCAGGCGCCCATCGGACCGCGCGTCGTCGATCACGAGCGGAGCACCGAGCGCCATGGTTCGCTCGCACAACGCATAGGCGAGCGGCGCGTCGTCGGCGGGTACCCAGCTCTCCGACGGCGCAACGCAGCTCCTGCACACCTGCCCCTCCTCCGCTACCAGCGTGAACAGCGCGACCGGCGCGTCAACCACCTTGGCGGCGATGCGCGTCAGCCGGTGGATCACGTCGCTGAACGGCGCGTCCAGCAGGTCCTCGCCCTTGGGGGCCGACCTGCGGCCGCCTCCCACCGGCCTCTGCGCTCCGCCGGCCGAGTCGCTGACGCGCATCGCCCGGTCTCCGTCCGCGGCACGGTCCGTCAGGTCCATTTCACTGATACAGTCATCCTCAATCATCCTCATCCACGGCCGAGGTCCGCCCCTCGAGAGGGGGGAGGCAATCTGTGTGCTCGCGGCGCTGTCGTCTACCCTTCGGGTTGATGGCGCGCGGCTTGCGGCCGGCCCCCGACGACCGCATCGAGAAGACTGACCGAGGAGACCTCATGACCGCCCGGATCGACGCAAGCAGGAGCATCGTCATCGAGAACGTTGAGCCGGAGCTCAACTGTGGTCGCTACGCCGTAAAGCGTGAAGTGGGCGACACTTTGGAGGTCTCTGCCGACATCTACAAGGAGGGCCACGACGCCATCGCCGCGGCGATCCGCTACCGCGCCGAAGATGAGACGGAGTGGCGCGAGGAGCCCATGCGCTTCGTGGAGAACGACCGGTGGGCCGGCCGCTGCGTGCTCGATCGGAACATCCGCTATCACTACACCGTCGTCGCCTGGACGGATCTGTTCGGCAGCTGGGCGGCGGACCTCCGGAAGAAGTTCGACGCCGCGCAGGACGTCTCCGGCGAACTGCTAGAGGGGGCGAAGATCGTCCGGGGCGCGGTATCGCGCGCGCAGGGCGAGGACCGCGCGCGCCTCGAGCTCCTGCTCCACGAGATGACCACTGACGACGCCCAGGCGGCGCGCGTGACCGTGGCGATGGACCCGGTTCTCCTGCAGCTCGTCTCGCGCCACCCCGACCGCTCCGACCTGACCGAGTACGACCACCTTCTTCCCGTGCAGGTGGACCGCGTGCGAGCTCGCTACGCCTCCTGGTACGAGCTCTTCCCGCGCTCGATGGCGGATGACGCAACCCGGCACGGGACGTTCGACGACGTGATCCGCAAGCTGCCGTACGTGCGCGACATGGGCTTCGACGTCCTCTACTTCCCGCCGATCCACCCGATCGGCCGCTCGCACCGGAAGGGGAAGAACAACTCGCTCACGCCCGGCCCGGACGAGCCTGGAGTTCCGTATGCGATCGGATCCGAGGAAGGTGGACACAAGGACGTGCACCCGGAGCTCGGGACCATCGAAGATTTCCGGCGCCTGGTCGGCGCGGCGCGCGACCAAGGGCTCGAGATCGCGCTGGACTTCGCGATCCAGGTCTCGCCGGACCACCCCTACGTGAAGCAGCACCCGAACTGGTTCTACATCCGCCCCGACGGGACCATAAAGTACGCGGAGAACCCGCCCAAGAAGTACCAGGACATCTACCCGCTGAACTTCTACGGCGAAGGGTGGGAGGAGCAGTGGGAGGAGTGGCGGGACGTCATCCTCTTCTGGGTGGAGCAGGGGGTGAAGACGTTCCGGGTCGACAACCCGCACACCAAGCCCGTCCAGTTCTGGGAGTGGATGATCCGTGAGGTCCAGCGGCAGCATCCCGAGGTGCTCTTCCTGTCCGAGGCATTCACCCGGCCGAAGATGATGCGGGCGCTCGCGAAGGCCGGCTTCAGCCAGTCGTATACCTACTTCACCTGGCGTAACTTCAAGGGTGAGCTGCAGGAGTACTTCACCGAGCTGACGCAGGGCCCGATGCGGGAGTACTTCCGCGGGAACCTCTTCCCGAACACTCCGGACATCAACCCGGAGTTCCTGCAGCAGGGCGGCCGACCGGCGTTCATGATCCGCGCGGTCCTGGCGACGACGCTGTCCTCCGTCTACGGCATCTACAGCGGCTTCGAGCTGTGCGAGGCGACGCCGCTGGCGCCCGGGAAGGAGGAGTACCTCAACTCGGAAAAGTACGAGATCAAGGCATGGGATTGGGATCGGCCGGGGAATATTCGCCCCCTCATCACCCGCCTGAACCAGCTACGGCGGGAGAACCCCGCCCTGCAGGAGTACGACAACCTGCGATTCCACCTGTGCGACAGCGACCAGGTCCTCTTCTACGAGAAGGTCTCGCCCGACGGAGCGAATGTGATCTTCGTCGCGGTGAACCTGGATCCGTACCAGGCGCACGAGGTCACTCTGTTCTTCCCGCTGATGAGGGTGGGCGTTGGGGAGCACGAGCCGTGGGAGGCGGAGGAGCTGCTCGTCGGCGGGCGTAACCTATGGCAGGGTTCCCATCAGCGCATTCGCCTGGAACCCCACGCTCCCGCACGCATCTGGCGAACGCGCCACTGGGTGAGCTCCGAACGCCAGTTCGACCAGTTCATGGAGCCGACGGTGGTGGGTCGCTGACCCGGGGCCGTAGCTAACTTAGTCGTCAGCCGTCAGTCGTCAGTCTTTTTAGTCGGGCCTGGCTGACGACTGACGACTTTTCCCGCCACACACTCGCCGAATGCTCAAGTCAATCACCCCGTCCCATCACCAGCCGCCCCTCCCTCGCGAGCGGCTGATCGTCAGGGATGCGCCGGACGCCGAGGCGATCGAGATGGACGTGGTCTTCGTCGGCGCCGGGCCGGCGGGGCTGGCGGGCGCGATCGAGCTCGCGCGGCTCGTGCGGGACGATGCGGCGGCGGGCGGCGCCCTCGGCGAGATCCAGATCGCGGTGCTCGACAAGGCCGCCGCGCTCGGGGAGCACAACCTCTCGGGCGCGGTCGTGAATCCGCGCGCTTTTCGAGAGCTCTTCCCCGACCTGAAGGACGAGGACTTCCCCTTCCGCGACCGGGTGGAAGGGGAGCGCGTCATGCTCCTCACCGAGACCCGCGCCGTCCGGATCCCGACGCCGCCCACCATGCGGAACCACGGGAACTATACGGCGTCGATCTCCGAGATCGTTCGCTGGCTCGGAGGCAAGGCCGAGGAGCTGGGGGTGAACATCCTGCCAGGGTTCCCGGTCGGATCCCTGCTGGTGGAGAGGGGGCGCGTCCGCGGAGTACGCACCGCACCCGCGGGGCTGGAGCGCTCCGGCGAGCGCGGCGCGCGCTACGAGCCGCCGACCGATCTCACCGCGCGAGCGGTCGTCCTCACGGAGGGTACGCGCGGCGCGCTCACGCAGGCCTACCTGGAGTGGCAGGGGGTCCGGTCGGAGAGCCCGCAGATCTTTGCGCTCGGAGTCAAGGAGCTCTGGGAGACGCGCCGGCCGCTCGACTCGATCGTGCACACCCTGGGCTGGCCGCTGCCCCGTGACGCGTTCGGCGGGAGCTGGATGTACCCGCTCGAGCCGAACCTCGTTTCCCTCGGCCTCGTCGTCGGGCTCGACTACCAGGACGCACGGCTCGACGCGCACCAGCTTCTCCAGCGCATGAAGCTGCACCCCTTCTTCCGCGAGTACCTCGACGGCGGCGAGATGGTGGAGTGGGGCGCCAAGACCATCCCGGAGGGCGGCTACCACGCCCTTCCGTCTCGGATGCATGGGGACGGCGTGCTGCTCGCCGGCGACTGCGTCGGCTTCGTGGACGTCCCCTCGCTGAAGGGGATCCACTACGCCATGCAGTCCGGCATCTTCGCGGCCCGCGCCCTCTTCCAGGCGCTCAAACAGGGAGACACATCGGCCGCCGGTCTCGCCGCGTACGACCGCATGATCCGCGAGAGCTACATCGTCCAGGACCTGCACCGCACCCGCAACATGCGCGCGGCGTTCAAGGACGGCTTCTTCCTCGGGGGCGCCAAGGCGGCCCTGATGACCCTCACCCGCGGCAGCTTCCCCGGCGCCACCATCGAGGTCGAGCCGGACGCGGAGGTCCGCCGGGTCGTCGGAGAGGCGCCCCCCCTGGTACCCGACGGCAAGCTCACCTTCAGCAAGCTCGACGCGGTCTTCCGCTCCGGGAACCAGACTCGCGACGACATCCCCTCGCACCTCCTGATCGGTCAGGACGTCCCCCCGGAGGTGGCCGAGCTGTACGAGAATCTCTGCCCCGCCGGTGTCTACGAGCGCCGGGGCGATCGCCTCGTCGTCAACGCGCCCAACTGCATCGACTGCAAGGCCACCGACGTGCTCGGCCCCCGCTGGACGCCGCGGGAAGGCGGCAGTGGGCCGGCCTATAAACGGATGTAGGAACGAATTATGAATTGTGAATGACGAGTGATGGATTGAACTCGCCTCGATTCATCATCCATCATTCATCATTCATGATTGCGTAGCCAATGCCCGCCAGAAATCAGGACCTCCACGGCAACGCCCCTGACCAGTGCGCGGTCGCGCTCCTTCTGATCGACGTCATCAACGACCTCGAGTTCGAGGGAGGCGAGAGGGAAATCGAGCAGGCCATTCCGATGGCCGAGGCGATTGCCGACCTGAAGCGCCGTGCCAAGGAAGCGGGCATTCCGGTGGTCTACAGCAACGACAACTACGGCCGCTGGCAATCCAACTTCGACAGGATCGTCGACCACGTGCTGGAGGACGGCGTCCGTGGCGAGCCGCTCGCCCGCCTGCTCCGGCCGGACGCCGACGACTACTTCGTCCTCAAGCCCAAGCACTCGGGCTTCTTTTCGACCACGCTCGACACTCTGCTCGACTATCTCGGGGCGCGCACGCTGATCCTCACCGGGCTGGCGGCGGACATCTGCGTGCTGTTCACCGCGAACGACGCCTACATGCGCGACTTTTACATCGTCGTCCCGGAGGATTGCGTCGCGGCGGAGACGGAGCAGGCGCGGACGCGGGCGCTGGAGCTTATGCGCTCGGTACTGAAGGCGGACACCACCCCGTCGCGGTACCTCGACCTGGAGTCGCTGAAGCACCCGGACACGGACTGAGCTCCCGGTGGAATCTCCCATCGCGTTCCATATGGCCACTCAACCAAATAACGGGCGGGCGTTTCGCCGTCCTCTCACGGAGGACGCGCTCTCCTTCAATCCCGCAGTCCCAGGGCTGCCGATCGCGCACCCCTGGCGACGCGGTGCCGCCATGGTCATCGATGGCTCGATCGCCGCGCTCCTGACGAACGCGACGGTCGCGCTCTTCGGCTTCGTCGCGGCTTTCGTCCTGCTGCGCATGTCCTATCGCCCGGAGGCGGGCGGTGGCCATCTCCGCGCCTGAGGGTGCTCGGGCACCCGTGGTGGTTGATCCTCCTTGCGGCGATCGGCGTGGTCGCCTGCGTCGCCGTGGCGCTCGGGCTCTTCTCCAACCTGGGCGAAGATCCGGGCGTGGCGACCTTCACGGGGCGTCCCCGAGTCTACTCGCAGGAGTTTCTGACGGCGATCGCCGGGATGACCAACGCTCCGGTCCGGACCGGCGGCAACGCGCAGCTCCGGAATAACGGAGACGAGTTCTTCCCGGCGATCTTCGCCGCGCTCACCGCCGCGAAGACCTCGATCAACCTGATGGTCTACGTATGGGAGCCCGGCCAGGTAAGCGACCGGATCTTCGACATTCTCGTGGAGCGCGCGCGGGCAGGCGTCCAGGTGCGGGTCATGGTGGACGGGTTCGGCGGGCTGTCGGCGCCCGCGGAGCGAATTCGCGAGCTGCAGGGCGCCGGCGGAAAGTGGTGCTGGTTCCACCCGCTGCGTTTCGGGCAGCTGACCTTCCTCCACAAGCGGAATCACCGGCGCGCGATCGTCGTGGACGGTGAGACGGGGTTCACGGGTGGCGCGGCGTTGGCGGACAAGTGGCAGGGGCACGCTGAGGACGCGGAGCACTGGCGCGATACCATGGTGGAGCTCCACGGACCCATGGCCGCGGGGCTGCAGGCGGCCTTCGTTCAGCTCTGGTCGCAACTCACGGGCGAGATCCTCGTGGGGCCCGCCTACTTCCTCCCCGAGCAGGAGCCTGCCCGGGAGGACCCCGCGCTCCCCCCGCGCGCCGCGATCCCCCGGCATATTACGGTTCTCGGTACACCCTCGACCGACGACACTCCGGTCCGTCGCCTCTTCCGGTTCTCCTTCCACGCGGCGGCGGAGAGCATCTACGTCACCAATCCGTACTTCGTGCCGGACCGAGCGACCCGCCAGATCCTCATCGAGCGCGCCCGCGCCGGAATCGACGTTCGCGTACTGGTCCCGAACGAGCACATCGACATCTCCGCCGTCCGCTGGGCGAGCCGCAGCTATTACGAGGAGTTCCTTGCCGCGGGGGTGCGGATCTATGAGTACCAGCCTACCATGATCCACCTGAAGCACCTGGTCGTCGACGACCGATGGGCGGTCGTCGGAAGCGCCAACATGGACATCCGCTCCGAGGAACTGAACCCGGAGTGCGTGCTCGGAATCGCCGACGCGCCGTTCGCCAGGACGGTCCGCGACACTTTCTTCCGCGACCTCGAGCTTGCGCGGGAGATCCGACCGGACGAGTGGCGCCAGCGCCCGCGTTGGCACAAGCTGCCAGAGCGGTTCTTCCGGTTGTTCGAGGAGCAGATCTGATCCGCAGCCGCGGCCGCCCGACACGGCTTCCGGTGCCTGCTGGACGACGGGCCCCCCCTCGGAACGGAACGTGCACACCCAGGCGATCCAGTTTTCGGCCCGGCTGCAGCACCCGAGCCGTCCAGCCTTGCGCAGAACGCGCCACCCAGCCTGCGAGGAGACCGTCGAGTGAGTGCCGATCCGCTCTGGTACAAGGACGCGATTTTTTATGAGCTGCACGTCAAGGCGTTCCAGGATTCGAACGACGATGGCGTAGGCGACTTTGGCGGCCTGGTGGACCGGCTCGATTACATCAAGGAGCTCGGCGTCGACTGCGTCTGGCTCCTCCCCTTTTATCCTTCGCCGCTTCGCGACGATGGGTACGATATCGCCGACTATTACGGGGTGCACCCGTCGTACGGCACCGTCGACGACTTCCAACACTTCCTGGATGAGGCGCACCGACGCGGCCTGCGGGTGATCGCCGACCTGGTGCTGAACCACACCTCGGACCAGCACCCCTGGTTCCAGCGCGCGCGCCGTGCGCCGAAGGGCTCGCCGGAGCGCGACTACTACGTCTGGAGCGACAGCGACGAGCTGTACCGCGAAGCGCGCATCATCTTCACCGATACGGAGCCCTCCAACTGGACCTGGGACCCGGTCGCCGGGCAGTACTACTGGCACCGCTTCTTCCGGCATCAGCCAGACCTCAACTGGGACAATCCCGAGGTCAAGGAGAAGATGTTCCAGGTGATGGAGTTCTGGCTGGAGCGAGGGCTGGACGGGTTCCGCGCGGACGCGGTGCCGTACCTGATCGAGCGGCCGGGGACCATCTGCGAGAACCTGCCGGAGACGCACGACATCCTGAAGGAGTTCCGGGTTCGGCTCGACTCGCGGTACTCGGACCGCGTCCTGCTCGCCGAGGCGAACCAGTGGCCCGACGACGTACGCCCGTACTTCGGGGACGGGGACGAGTTCCACATGGCGTTCCACTTCCCGCTGATGCCGCGGATCTTCATTCCCGTCCG
>JAHWJV010000124.1 GCA_019348265.1 Gemmatimonadota bacterium | reverse complement strand
GTCACCTTCGCGCACCATCATGCACCCGAAGTACATCGGCTGGCGCATTCGCTCCCGCGCCTCCGCGAGCGTCACTCCCTTTCGTTGCCGCCGCCGAAAGAACTCCTGGGCGTACTCCTCCTTCCGCTCCTCATCCGCCGCGGGGTCCACCAGCCCCATCCCGTCCAGCGAGATCCCGAGATCTTCGGCCTGCTGGCGGATGCGAGCGGGGCGGCCGATGAGCAGCGGATGCGCGATTCCCTCCTCCTTCACCCGCGCGGCCGCGCGGATGATGCGCTCATGCTCACCTTCCGGATAGACGATCCGCTGCGGGTTGCGGCGGGCGCGGTTCAGGATCCAGCGCATTACCTCCGGTCCACGACCGAGCCGGGACTCCAGCCCCTCGCGGTAAGAGGCAAGGTCGATCTGGAGGCGGGACACGCCGGAAGCCATGGCGGCGCCGGCCACCGCGGGGGCGACCCAGAGCATGATGCGCGGGTCGAAAGGCTTCGGGATCAGGTAGTCGCGGCCGAAGCGAAAGCGCTCGTCCCCGTACGCGCTCTCGACCGACTCGGGAACGTCCTGGCGGGCCAGCTCGGCGAGCGCGTGCGTGGCCGCGAGCTTCATCTGATCGTTGATCGCGCGAGCCCGCACGTCGAGCGCGCCACGGAAGATGAAGGGGAAGCCGAGGACGTTGTTGATCTGGTTCGGGTAGTCGCTGCGCCCCGTCGCGGTGATCGCGTCGGGGCGAACGGCGAGCACCGCCTCCGGCAGGATCTCCGGGTCCGGGTTGGCCAGCGCGAAGACGATGGGGCCGGGCGCCATCCCCAGCAGCATCTCGGGAGTGATCGCGCCGGCCACGGAAAGTCCCACGAACACGTCGGCGCCGACCAGCGCCTCGGCCACCGTCCGGAACGGCGTGTCGTGGGCGAAGCGCGCGGTGTACGGGTTCAGGTCCGCGCGCGCGGAGTGCACCAGGCCGTTGATGTCCCCCATGAAGACGTTCTCGCGGCGAACACCGAGCGCCACGTAGTGCTCGGCCGTAGCCACCGCCGCCGCGCCGGCGCCCGAGAAGACGACGCGCACCTCACCGATCTGGCGGTCGGTAATGGCCAGTGCGTTGAGCAGCGCCGCGCCCGAGATCACCGCCGTTCCGTGCTGGTCGTCGTGGAAGACCGGGATGTCGAGGCGTCGCTTCAGCTCCTCCTCGATGTAGAAGCACTCCGGCGCCTTGATGTCCTCCAGATTGATTCCGCCGACGGTGGGCTCGAGCAGCTCACAGAACCGGATGATGTCCTCCGGATCCTCGGAGTTCACCTCCAGGTCGAAGACGTCGATGTCGGCGAAGCGCTTGAAGAGCACCGCCTTCCCTTCCATCACCGGCTTCCCGGCCAGCGCACCCAGGTTCCCGAGGCCGAGCACCGCCGTCCCGTTGGAGACCACCGCGACGAGGTTGCCACGCGCGGTGTATCGGAACGCCTCCTCCGGGTTCCCGGCAATCTCCCGGCACGGCTCCGCCACGCCCGGCGAGTACGCCAGCGACAGATCTCGCTGCGTCAACGCCGGCTTGGTGGGAACCACCGCGATCTTCCCCGGCCTACCCCTGCTGTGGTAGTCGAGTGCGTCCTGACGATGAATGGCCATTCCGATCTCCGGGGCGCGCGCGGAGCGCGCTATGAGGTGACGGGGCACAGCCTAAGGCCGGAGCGTGCCCGAGGTCAAGCGGAATTCAGGTCCACCCCGGCCGGAGGAGGCGCCCGCTTGACGGAAAAACGTTTACAGTGTACGGTTAAGTGCCCACCGCAGGTCGCTCCTTCCCAATCGAAATTCCCACGGAGGTACACGATGCGTCGTTCCGCCCTTCTGAACGGTGCAACTCGAGGCGCCATTGCCGCGTCTCTGGTCGTCCTTGCGTCCTGTTCGCCTGACGAGCTTCCCACGGCCACGGCCCCTACCGAGCCGTCGCTGAACCGCTCGCAGAGCGCGGCCGGAGAGTTCGTCGCCGGTGAAGTTCTGGTGAAGTTCCGCGCGAACGCGTCGGCGGAAGCTCGGGGCGCGGCGCTGGGCGCGGCCAGTGCCGCAGTTCGCGAGCGCATCGTCACCGCCGCCATGCGCCAGGCAGGCGACGCGGAGGGGGTCACGCTGGTGCACTCCGGCCTCGGCACCGCCGCGGCGATCCAGCGACTGCGCGGCAACCCGAACGTGGAGTACGCGGAGCCGAACTGGGTCTACCAGCACGGCGCGGCGTCGAACGACCCGTTGTTCACCAACGGGTCGCTCTGGGGGATGTACGGAGACGCCTCGACCCCGGCGAACGCGTTCGGGAGCCAGGCGGCCGAGGCGTGGGGCCTCGGAAAGGGCAACTGCAGCACCGTCTGGGTCGGCGTCATCGACGAGGGCTACTACTACGAACACGAGGACCTCCTGGCCAACGCCGCCGTAAACCCGGGCGAGATTGCGGGGAACGGTGTCGATGATGATCGCAACGGGTACGTGGACGACGTGTATGGCTGGGACTTCGACGGTAACAACAACACCGTGTTCGATGGCACGGGCGACGACCACGGCACGCACGTCGCCGGGACGATCGGCGGCGTCGGCGGCAACGGGGTGGATGTGGCGGGTGTCTGCTGGAGTGTGAAGCTGATGAACGCGAAGTTCCTCGGCCGGAACGGCGGCACGACCTCGAACGCGATCAAGGCGGTGGACTACTTCACGACCCTAAAGAATATGCAGGGGCTGAACTTCGTCACGACCAGCAACTCATGGGGCGGCGGCGGCTTCAGCCAGGGGCTCTTCGATGCCATCGAGCGTGCGAACGCGGCGGGGATCCTGTTCATCGCGGCTGCGGGTAACGGCGGGAGCGACGGCATCGGCGACGACAACGACGTGACGCCGCACTACCCGTCCTCTTACGCGAACGCGAACATCATCGCGGTGGCTTCGATCACGAAGGACGGCGCGAAGTCCAGCTTCTCCAACTTCGGCGCGACGTCCGTCGATATCGGCGCGCCGGGGAGCGCGATCCAATCGACGGTGCCCAAGAGCTCGAAGGGGAGGATCATCTCCGGCTATGCGAGCTACAGCGGAACGTCGATGGCCACGCCGCACGTGAGCGGCGCCGCGGCTCTGTACGCCGCGTCCAATCCCGGCGCGACGGCGACTCAGGTCAAGAACGCGATCATGAGCAGCGCGGTCCCGACGGGTTCTCTGACCGGCAAGGTCGTCTCGGGCGGACGTCTGAACGCCAGCGGCTTCTGAGCTGAGCCCGCGCTGGAGCGGAGGCGCGTCTGAAGCGCCTCCGCCGGAGGATGCAGGAAGCCCCGGCTGCCCATGGCAGCCGGGGCTTCTCATATCCCATCAGGATGGACCTTTCCGCGCGACGCCCCGGTACTGGGGCGTAGAGATTGCGAAATCACTGGTGTATTTTCGCCGCGATGTGCGCCTCGACCGCCCGCGGAAATCTTTCCGACGGCCGTTTGTGACGAAGACCGTCCCGAACCAGGAAACGTTGATCCGACCCGCCCACGGCTACGCCAGGCTCCGGCGTCTCTGCGCCCTGCTCTCAGCGGGATGGGCGCTCGCCTGCGCGCCAGCGCCGGCCGGGGCTCAGGGCGAGGCGCCGCCGTGCGCCACCGGACGGATCTCGCGGATCTTCATCGACACCCACTCCGTGTTCGATCTGTCCGACCCGAGCCTCAGCGCGCGGTTCACCTGGGCGTACCGTCTCGCGAACGGTGCGCACATGGCGACGGACGCGGACGTCATCCGCCGCGAGATCCTGGTCGTCGAGGGCGACTGCTACGACGTGGATCGGCTGCGCGACTCGGAGCGGCTCCTGCGCGCGCTCGACTTCATCGCCGAGGTAGACGTGTTCGGCGTCCGGCAGGCGGACTCGACGGTGCACGTCATCGTCGACACGCGCGACGAGTGGTCGCTGCGCGTGGAGCCGCGGGTCGGCGGGGGCGGAAAATCGGGGCTGACGGGTCTGCGCATCCGGGAAGACAATCTCTTCGGAACCGGGAACCACCTGTCCGCCTTCTACACGGATCGGCTGGAGGGGCGCGTGTTCGGCGCGGCCTACCGCACGCCGCAGCTGCTTGGAACGCGCTGGGACTTCGGCGTGGAGGCGGGAAAGACGAGCGTGGGGCACCTGCTGTCGCAGACGCTGACCTACCCATTCGTGGGCGAGACCGGCCGCTGGTCGCTGCGCCAGGCGGTCTACCACAACGACCAGTACTTCGAGTACCGCATCGCGAGCGGCGAGGGGATCACGCGGGTTCGCCTTCCGCAGTCACGCACCACCTTCGACATCGGCGGAGTGCACCGCTGGGGTCCCGATCGGTACCGCCGCACCGTGGCCGGCGCGGTGATCCGGGGGGAGCGGCGGACGTACGCGGACCAGCCGCAGTACGTGAAGGCCGAGCTGCGCACCGGGCAACCGCCCGATCTCAACATCCAGCTCGACTCTATCGAAAACGTGCGGGCGATGCTGCTGCTGGGCCAGCGGAACGTCACCTTCGTTCCGCGCCGCGCCCTGGATACGGTGCGCGGGACGGAAGACGTGCGGCTCGGCGTGGAGACGGAGATCGCCCTCGGCCCGAGCGTACCGCTCGCCTCCCACGATCGCGACCTGGGCTTCGGGTTCGGGCTCTTCGCGGCGGGCGAGGTGCCTGGTCTCGGGATCGGAGGGACCAACCTGCTGGTCGAGGCGCGGCGCGATTACGAGCGGCCCGCATCGGAGCCCGAGTGGAGCGACGTCTTCGGGCATTTCAGCACCTGGGCGTACCTTCGGCGCGACCCGGAGGGGCGCGACCTGCTGGTCGCCTCGCTTTCGGCGATCGGGGGATGGAACGCGCGCGTCCCCTTCCAGCTCACGCTCGGGTCAGAGACCGGTCTGCGCGGTTTCCCCTCATACATGGACCCGGGCGCGCGCCGGGTAGTGGCCAGCGTGGAGCAGCGGCACTACCTCGGGTGGCCGCTCCCCGACCTCTTCGATCTCGGAACGGTCGTATTCGCCGACGTAGGGCGGATGTGGGCCGGGAACGTTCCGTTCGGAGTAAGCTCGCCGGTCCGCGCGGGGGTTGGAGCGGGCGTGCGCGTCGCCTTCCCGCCCGGGTCACGGCGTACGCTGCGTCTGGACGTCGGTGTACCAGTGCAGCCGGGACTGCAGGCGCGGGACGTCGAGTTCTCCATAGGCATCGGCCAGTGGATCGGCCGCGGCGCTTCACTGCACGACGCGCAGCTCGACCGCAGCGTGCACCTGTGGACCCGGCGCACGCTCCTTGCCCTGCCGCGGGACTGATGGGGTCCGGCAGATCCACCGTCTATCGCGCCAACTGGGTGCTTCCCGTGGTTGCGCCGCCCTTCCGTGACGGCGCGGTGCTCGTCGACGGCTCCGGGCTCATCGCGGCGGTAGGGCACCGCGCGGTGATCGACCCGCCGGAAGGCGCGGAGGTAGTGGAGTTCGGGGAGGCCGCGCTCCTTCCGGGTCTCGTCAACGTCCACTCGCACCTCGAGCTCGCGATGTTCCGGGGCGCCCTCGAGGAGCTTTCCTTCCGCGACTGGATACTGCGGCTGGTGGGGGGCAAGCGCTCCGTCCTCGAGGATGGGGACTACGCCGCCGCCGCACGGTGGACGGCGCTGGAGGCCATCCGGGCCGGCATGACCACTCTCGCTACGACGGAGGCATCCGGGATCGGGATGGCGGCGATGCAGGAGGCGGGGCTCCGGGGGATCGTTTACAACGAGGTGTTCGGGCCCGATCCCGAGCAGGCGGAGGCTTCCGTGCGCGGCCTGCAGGAGCGCCTGGACGGGCTTCGACCGCATGAGACCGAGCTGGTGCGCGTCGGGATCTCGCCGCACGCGCCGTATACCGTCTCCGACGATCTCTTTCGAGCCGCCGCCCTGCTGTCGCGTGAGGAGGAGATCCCGATCGCGATACACATCGCCGAATCCGCGATCGAGCGCGAGCTGGTCACGCGGGGGGAAGGCGATTTTGCACCCGGGCTACGGGCCCGGGGCATAGCAACGCCGGTGCGCGGGCGCTCGCCGGTCGAGATGCTCGACCGGCTGGGCGCGCTCGCCGCTCGCCCTCTTCTCATCCACTGCGTGGATGTGGACGACGAGGATATCCGGCGCATCGCGGACACCGACTGCGCGGTCGCGCACTGTCCCGTGGCGAACGCGAAGCTGGGCCACGGCCTGGCGCCGCTAGCCGCGCTGCTCGGCGCGGGGGTGCGGGTGGGGCTGGGTACCGACTCGGTCGCGAGCAACAACCGACTCGATCTGCTGGAGGAAGCCCGCTTCGCCGCGCTGCTGCAGAGAGCCGCACACCGTACGCCCACCCTGCTGTCCGCGCCGGAGCTGCTGAGGCTCTGCACGCTGGACGGGGCTCGCGCGCTCGGGATGGAGGATCGCATTGGGAGCCTCGAACCGGGGAAGGACGCGGACCTCTGCGCCGTCTCACTCGCTGCTCCGCATGTGAAGCCAATCCACGACCCGGTAACGGCGCTCTTCCACTCCGCCCGTGGGACCGACGTCACCTTCACGGCCGTTCGCGGCCGGGCACTCTACCTGAACGGCATGGTGTCTACGATCGACGCCCCGGCCGCGGAGCGGCGGATGGAGGAGGCGGCGGCTCGCCTGCGAGAGCTGACATGAGGCCGCCGGAGAGGGTCCGGGCACCGGAGCTGATGGACGCGCCCGAGGTGGACGCGGCGGAGCTCGAGCGAAGCCTCGACGACCTCGAGCGGGTGAATCGCTGGCTCGGAGGCTCCCGGGTGGTGCTCGAGGCGCTCGCGCCGCTCCTTCGCCGCATCGACGGGGAGGATGTGCGGGTGCTGGACGTGGGCACGGGGTCGGCGGACATCCCCATCGTCCTGGCCAGGCGCGCCCGGAAGGTGGGCGTAGCGATGCGGATCGTGGCTACCGACGCGCACCCGAGCACCGTGGTGGTGGCGCGCCGGCGCGCGGCCGGCGAGCGCACGATCACCGTGGAGCAGGCGGACGCCCTCGCCTTACCGTATCCTGACGGCGCCTTCCACTTCGCCATGTGCCATACCGCGATGCACCACTTCGACCCTCCCGAGGCGGTGCGCGTGCTCGCGGAACTCGGACGGGTCTCCACCAGGGCTGTCCTGGTCACCGACCTGGTGCGCTCCTGGACCGGTGTCGCGGGGGTGCGGCTCATGGCGGCGACCATCTGGCGGCGGCACCCGGTGACCCGGCACGACGGCCCCGTATCGCTCCGTGCGGCGTACACCCCGGCCGAATTGAGCGAGATGGCTCAGCAAGCGGGGCTCGGGCGCCACTACATCCGGACCCACTTCTTCTTCAACCGCATGGCGCTGGTGGCGGAGCCTCGACCGCGCGCGGTGTCCTGATGAGCACGCGGGAATGGGACGTCGTGATCGTCGGGGCCGGTCCCGCGGGCTCCGCCACGGCGGCCCGTCTGGTCTCGTCCGGGCACCGGGTGCTGCTGCTCGACCGCGAGGAGTTCCCGCGGCCGAAGCCGTGCGGCGAGTGCCTCAGCCCGGCTGCCGTCGATGCGCTCGGCTCCCTGGGCGCGCTCCCGCTGGTGCGTGCGGCACCGCACGTCCCGATCGTCGGGTGGCGCATCCTGCCGCACGAGGCGAACGCCTTCACGGGCTCCTTTCCTGACGAAGGCGAGGGAATCGGTATCGCGCGCGTCACCCTGGACCCCATCCTGGTCGAGCTGGCCCGCCGTCGCGGGGCCGACGTTCGCATCGGCGCGCGCGTGGTGGACCTGCTACGGGAGGAAGGTCGCGTGGTGGGGGTGAAGCTCGGTGGCCGAGGGGCGTCCGAGGAGATCCGCGCGCGGCTGGTCGTCGGCGCGGACGGCCTCCGCTCCGTGGTCGTGCGCCGGCTCGGTCTGCTCCGGCGCGCGCCACGGCTCCGCAAGCTCGCCCTGACGGCCCACCTCGAAGGAGTCGCGCCGCTGGACTTCCGCGGGGAGATGCATCTCTTTCCGTGGGGGTGTGTCGGGCTCGCGGCGGTGGGTGGAGGCAGGACCAACGTCAGCGTCGTGACCACGGGAGACGAGAAGCGCGCCCTGGCGGGTCTCCGTGACGACTACTTCGACGCGGTCGTGGCGCGGACGCCGGTTCTGAGCGGCGGCCGTCGTGTGACCGGCGTGCTCGCGACCGGCCCTTTCGATTGGCCCACGCGCTCGGCGGTGGCGGACGGCGCGCTCCTGGTCGGCGACGCGGCCGGCTACTACGACCCTTTCACGGGCCAGGGTGTCTACCGGGCGCTGCACGGCGCCGCTCTGGCGGCAGCCGCGGCGCACGCGGCCCTGGAATCGGGTGACACTTCCGCCGCCGCGCTGGCCGGCTACGAGCGCGCCCGGCGACGCGCCTTCTCTTCGTCGGAGCGGCTCCAGCACGCGATCGAGGCGCTGGTCTCCCGACCCGGGCTCATGCGGGTCCTCTCGAAGCGGCTCACCGCGCGGCCCGCCCTCGCAGACGCGCTCGTTGCCGTGACCGGCGACGTGCGTCCCGTGCGCTCGCTCTTCAGCCCGCGCCTGCTCGCATCCGTTCTCGTGTGACCGTCCACGACGGGGTGCGCTCGGTGCGGGCCAACAACCCGTCGCTGATGACGCTGGACGGGACGCGCACCTTCATCGTCGGTGAGCGCAGCTCCATCGTCATCGATCCCGGCCCGGATGACCCTGAGCATCTCGCCGCCATCGTAGAGGCGCTCAACGGATCCACGCCGGCGGCGATCCTGCTCACGCACGGACATGCGGACCACGCGGCGGGTGCAAGGTCGCTGGCCGATCGCGTCGGGGCGCCGATACGTGCCGCGAGAACCGGCGCGGGGATGCAATCAC
>JAHWJV010000123.1 GCA_019348265.1 Gemmatimonadota bacterium | reverse complement strand
GCCCCGTCGACCGACCGGTCCACGCCGCCTTCCGAGAAAACGCTCGTCACCCCTACTCCGGAGATCATGAAAAACGCGCTCACCATTACGGCTTCCGCGGTCGCACTGATCTTGACCGCCTCCGCTGTGGCGGGCCAGGCCCCTCAAGCCCCGGGAATGGCCAGGCCGCTCGGGGAGCCCACGCTGGCAGAAGTGCGCGCCGCCACGGAACGGTTCCGCGATGTACGCGTGGCGCTGGCGGAGGGGTTCATTCCCGACCCGTCCGGGATGTGTGTGACCGCCGAGATGGAGGGCCGCGCCGCGACCGAAGGCGCGATGGGCATCCACTATTTCCGTCCAGATCTACTGGGGATCACCGGTCCGCCGAATCCGCGTGTGAGCGGCACCGGCACGCACACCGACTTCAGCAGGCCGGCAATCCTGATCTACGAGCCCCAGGCCAACGGGTCTCTGGAACTGGTCGGCGTGGAAAACCTCGTCTTCCAGAAAGCGTGGGCACAGGCGGGACACGAGAGCCCGCCCAGCTTCCACGGTCTCCCCTTCGATCGGATGCAGGACGACGGCGCTACACCCTTCGATGAGGCGCACGGGTTCGATGACCACTTCGACCGGCACCTCTGGATCTTCCGGGACAACCCGCTCGGGGTCTTCGCGCCGATGAATCCGAACGTCTCCTGCAGGCACCACAAGGCGCACGCGGCCCACTGAGCTACCCTTGGGGCGCGTCGACGATACCACGGATTCCAATCACCACGACAACGGGAGAGCACATGTCCATAGATGCTGAGCTGCCGCCCAGCCACAACGGAACGTCGTCCGCCGCGATGCCCACGGCGATCCACCGTGACGAGGGCACACCGCTCTGGATAATGGGCGATCAGATCACGATCAAGATCACCGCCGAGCAGACCGGCGGAGCGTTCGCCGTGTGGGAGAATACGACTCCTCCCGGGGCGGGATCCCCGCCCCACATCCATAACCGGGAAGACGAGGCCTTCCACGTGCTGGAAGGAACATTCGAGTTCATGCTAGAGGGACGCCTCGAGCGCGCCGGGCCTGGAACGCTGGTGTACGTTCCCAGGGGAGTGCCTCACATGTTCCGCAACGTGAGCGACGCTCCCGCTCGGGCGCTCGTCTGGGTGACGCCGGGGGGATTCGAGCGGTTCTTCCTAGAGGTGGGGCGTCCGGCCAGTGCTACCGGCTCACCCGCGGACGCGGGCCCGCCGGACATGGACGGGTTGCTGGCCGCGGCGGGGCGTCATGCGCTCGAGGTCATGAATTCTGCGGATGCGCCGGCGCTGGGGTAGCATGAATGGGCGGCCGCCATGGCCGCCCATCCTACGCATGTCCTCTGCACACCCTGCGCGGCTCAGCGGGGCGACCAGAACGGCTCTCCCGCTTCGATCAATCGAACCGGCACCTCGGGGACGAAGCCGCGGATCCAGTCGGCCAGCTCCAGCATTCCCGGCTCCTCGGAGATCACGTGCCCGAGCATGATCCACCCCTTGGCGATGCCGAATGCTGCGGCGTCCAGCACGTACTCGGGGCTGTCGAACGCGCCGTCCGCCTCCTGCTGCTCCCCGCTAACGACCACGTCGACCGCAGGGTCGTCGGCGGGAGAGGTGGCGTAGCCGACGCCGAGCTGTATCCGGCTGACCCGGGCGTCGGGGTCGCCCACCACCCGTATGGCGCGCGCGCCGGTGCGCCGCCGCACGTCCGCGGCCAGCGCTCCGAGCGTGGTCTCCGGGATCACGTACCGGTGCGACCCCGGCGCAGTCTCGTAGCGGTCCTCCAGTCCGAGGTTGCGCGCGGAGCCCATGTACGTGCGGTCCGGCCGCTGCGCGTGCATGTGGTCGTGCATGCGAAAGGCGACGATGTCGTGCTTCCGCATGAGCTCCACCTTCTTCACGTACAGCGGGTCGCCGCTGACGACCGAAACGTCGTCGCGGTCGTTCCAGTACGTGACCTCGTGCGCGATGATCATATTCAGCCCCGCCACCGCCGCGCGCTCGATTACCCCGATCGAAACGAAGGCCGTGGTCGCGATACCGGTGACCACCGTGTCGGGGCCGCCGAATTTGAAGGTGTCGCGATAGGTGGCGTCGCGCCAAGGGACGCCGAGGTTCTGCTTGATCCGGTCGAGCACTTCGCCTGCGGTCATGCTGCAGGGCTCCAGTAGGGGTCCCCGGCGGCGACGTGCCGGACGGGCACCTCGGGAACGAGCGTGCCCAGCCAGCGCGCGCAGAGCGCCATCCCCGGATCCTCCGAGACTACGCGCCCGACCAGAACCAGCCCCTTCGATTCTCGGGCGGCGAGGTCCCGCGCGTACTCCACCGACTCCCATTCGCGGACCTCACCGGCGACCACGACGTCGGCCACGGGCATCGCGCGGAGCGCGGCCGTGATCGGCGTGGACCCCGGCAACAGTCCGACCCGCCGCACACGCGTCCGCGGGTCGCCGACCACGCGAACGCCACCGCGGGCGCCGAGCTGATGCTTTACGCGGCTGGCGAAGGCTTCCAGTGAGACAGCGGGAATGTCGTACCGGCTGGCGTCGGCGCCGACCGCGTAGCGCCCCCACCGCATGGTGTCGGCGAGGCCCTGCATGAATGGATCGGGGCTGCGCATTCGCCAGTGGTCGCTCAGGCGGAAGATCACCATCCGGTTGTGATCGATGAACGCGTTCTTCGCCGCGTAGACCGCATCCGCGCGGGGAGGGGTCGCTGTTGGCGCTGCTCCAGGCACGGCGGCCAGCCCCGGGCGAGCCGGCGGCGTGCGCGAGTCGGCCCGCCCGTAGAAGGTGGGCTCGGACGTGATGACCAGGTTCGCGCCGGTCTCCCGCGCCCGCTGGAGAACGCCCATGGTCGCCATCGCGGTGGTCACGACGCCCGTGATCACCGTGGACGGATCACCCGCCTTGATGTTGTCCACCGTCTCGGCCCGCCAATTTACCCCGATGTTCCGGCGGATGCGCTCGATGATGTCCGCCGCCGTGACGGCCGTCGCGTGCTCGGTGTACGCGAGGGGCGCCGCGAAGCGACCGGTGACGACGCCGGAGGCGAGCAGCGCGCCGAATTCACGCCTCGAGATGTGGTTCATGGAGCGATCCTCTGACCGTCGGCGGGGATGGCGTCGCGCACGGGGGATAAGCGTGGGGAATCTTTCTGGTGAGCCGAAGGTAGGGGCGCGGGCCGGCGAGCGTCAACGTCCGCGAGCCCGGGCGCTTCCCCACGCCCACTCGGAGCAGGACCTGTGGCGACGCGTGGAGGACGCGGATGCTCTGATCGTTTACCACTGCATGTCCATAGGCCGGGCGACGGTGGATCGGCTCGAGCGCTGCCGGCTGATCGTGCGCGGCGGGGTCGGCGTGGACAATGTGGATCACGCCTACGCGCGCACCCGGGGGATCGACGTCGCGAACGTGCCGGATTACGGGTCCGAGGAGGTGGCCGACTCGGCGATCGGCATGATGCTGTCGTTGATGCGCGGCATCTCCTTCCTGAACTCGCGGCTGCAGCGGGACCCCGCGGCGGAGTGGGCACCCTCGCACGTGAAGCCGCTGGGTCGCATTCGAGGCCGGAGCTGCGGAATCGTGGGGCTCGGTCGGATCGGCACGGCCACGGCGTTGCGGGCGAAGGCGCTCGGGCTCGAGGTGCTCTTCCACGATCCGCTCAAACCCGACGGTTACGACAAGGCGCTCGGCATTCGCCGCGTCGAGACGCTTGCCGAGCTGCTGGAGCAGGTGCACGTGCTCAGCGTGCACTGCCCGCTGACGGAGCGGACGCGCCACCTGATCGATGCCGCGGCGATCGAGCGGATGCGGAGCGGATTCTACCTGGTCAACACCGCGCGCGGTGCGGTGGTGGACACCGCGGCGGTCCGGGAGCGATCGAGAGCGGCCGCCTCGCTGGCGCCGCCATCGACGTGCTGGAGCGAGAGCCGCCGGTCGACGATCCCCTGGTGCGCGCGTGGCGGGACCCCGCGCATCCGGCGCACAATCGGGTCATCATCAACCCGCACGCCGCCTTCTACTCGGAGGAGGGGCTGATGGACACGCGGGTGAAGTCAGCGCAGGCGTGTCGCCGCCTGGCGGAGGGACTGGAGCTGAGGAACGTAGTCAACTGACCGCCCGGCGGGGAACGGTCTTCCCTCTCGCGGCGGGCGGCCTCTCATGCGTACACTACCTGGTCGGAACTCCGCCAACCCCCACGAACCGTCTCACCCGCGAGCATTCTATGGATAGACGCACTTTCCTCGAGCGCGCAGCCACCCTCACGGGAGTCGCGGTGCTGGGCAACGGGGTGATCGCTCCGGAGGTCGACGCCCAGTCGGTGGGGATGGGCGGCTCGGTGCAGGCTCCGTGGTTCCGACGGACCCTGAGGTGGGGACAGACCAACATCCGCGAAATAGACCCGCCGCAGTACGACATCGCCTGGTGGCGGCAGCACTGGAAGCGTACCGCGACCCAGGGCGTCATCATCAACGCCGGTGGGATCGTGGCCTACTATCCCAGCCGATTTCCGCTGCACCATCGCGCGGTCGGGCTGGGCGATCGCGACCTGTTCGGCGAGCTGACGCGGGCGGCGCACGAGGACGGCCTCGTAGTGCTCGCCCGGATGGACTCCAACCGGGCGCACGAGGACTTCTACCGCGCCCACCCGGACTGGTTCGCGGTCGATGCGGAGGGCCGGCCGTACCGGGACACGGAGCTCTACGTCGCCTGCGTCAATAGTCCCTATTACGACGAGTACATCCCGTCGGTACTGCGTGAGATCGTGGAGCGCTCGCGCCCGGAGGGGTTCGCGGACAACAACTGGAACGGTCTGCGGCGGGACAATATCTGCTACTGCGTCAACTGCCAGCGCCGGTTCCGCGAGATCGCGGGCGAGGCGATTCCACGCGCCAAGAACTGGGACGATCCGGTGTATCGCCTCTGGATCGTCTGGAACTACGCGCGGCGGCTGGAGATCTGGGACATGTTCAACCGGGCGACCCGGGCCGCCGGCGGGCCGACCTGCCTCTGGATTGGGATGAACAGCGGGTCGGTGGCGGACCAGGCGAGGGGCTTTCGCGACTTCAAGGGGATCGGTGAGCGCTCGGAGCTGGTGCTGCTCGACCATCAGTACCGGATCAACGCTAGCGGATTCCAGAGCAACGGAGACGCCGGAAAGATGGTGCACGGGCTGGTCGGCTGGGACAAGGTCATGCCCGAGAGCATGGCAATGTATCAGGCAGGCTCCGTCTGGTTCCGGCTGGCGAGCAAGCCGCCGCACGAGGCGCGGCTTTGGATGCTCAACGGGTTCGCCGGCGGGATCCAGCCCTGGTGGCACCATGTCGGCGCCCATCATGAGGACCGGCGGATGTTCCGCACCGCCGAGCCGGTAATGCGATGGCACGCGGAGAACGAGCGGTACCTGGTGAATCGACGCCCCGTGGCGAACGTCGGGGTCGTCTGGTCGCAACAGAACAGCGACTTCTACGGCCGCGACAGCGTCGACGAGCTGGTGGAGCTCCCCCGCCGCGGGTGGATGAACGCGCTGGTACGCGCGCGTATCCCCTATCTTCCGGTCCACGTCGACCACGTCGCTCGGGATGCCGAGCAGTTTTCCGTGCTGATCCTCCCGGACATCGCCGCGCTGTCGGCTGCGCAGGTAGAAGCACTGAGGACTTTCGTCGAGCGCGGCGGCAGCCTGATCGCGACCGGGGAGAGCAGCCGTCGCGATGAATGGGGAGAACGGCGGCCGGACTTCGCGCTGGCCGATCTGTTTGGTGCGCACGTCACCACTCCCGCCGGTGCTGCCCGGCCATCGGCCTCACAGACGCTGCACACTTATCTGAGACTCACCCCGTCGACGAGCGCGCGGGCGTATGGCCCGGGCGCGGCCGGTACGCAGCCGCCAGCGGGCGCCCGGCATCCGGTGCTCGGGGGCTTCGACGACACCGACATCCTTCTCTTCGGGGGCACGCTCGAGCCGCTCCGCCTGGACCCGGGCACCCAGGTGCTCGCCACATGGATTCCCCCTTCGCCGACCTTCCCGCCCGAGGCGGCCTGGATGCGCGAGCCGCGCACCGACATTCCCGGCCTCGTCCTGAACGAGCGCACCGGACGCGGTCGGGTCGCCTTTCTCCCGGCGGACCTCGACCGCCGCTACGGTCGTGACAACCAGCCGGACCATGGTGATCTGCTCGCCAACCTGGTTCGCTGGGCCTCCGGGAACGCCATCCCGCTCCAGGTTCAGGGCACCGGGTTCATCGACTGCCATCTATACCGGCAGGAGAACCGCCTGATCCTGCATCTGGTCAATCTCACCAATGCCGCTACCTGGCGCGGCCCGGTCGAAGAATTGATTCCCGTGGGCCCACTACAGCTCCGCGTGCGAGTCCCCGATGGCGTCGCCGGTGATCGTCTCCGGCTGCTCGTCGCGGGGCGCTCGGCGGACGCGGTATCGAGCGGTGGCTGGGCGCGCTTCGAGCTCGCCCAGATCCTGGATCACGAGGTCGTGGTGATCGGGTGAGGAGGCAGCCGCTCCCCGAACCGGCGCAGGCGTGTCGCAGGGTCTGGGAGCCGCTGGAGCTGAGAAACCTGGTAATTAGCTGGTCCGATTTCCCGACCGGACGGACTACGCGATCGCCACGTCCGTTCGCGAGAAGTCCTCGCCAACGAAGAGCATCGGCTCAGCAAGGGCGCGGGCGAGCGCATAGGAGAAACAGTCGCCGAAGTTCAGGCCAGCCGGGTGCTTCCCCTTCCCGAAGCGGCGGAAGGCGGAGCGGGCCAGCTCGGCCTGTTCCTCCGTAACGGGTAGAATAGTCACGCGGAGGCGGCGAAGAAGCGCATCCAGCTCCCGCTCTCCGGCGTCGCCCTGGCGAGCCTGCATGACGATCCCCGCTTCGACGACCGCGGCGGCGGACATCCTTCGCTCGAAGTGGCCCTCGAGCGCGGAGATCACGCGCTCGGCCGACGGCTCCCCGAGCAGGATGGCGATCACCGCGGACGTGTCGATCACCACTGGTCAGACCGGAACGCCGTTCTCGTCGTACTCCAGGAGCTCGTCGGCCGTTCTCGGATCGAGCACGGGCAGGACCGACACCCGCTCCTGGATTCTGCGGATGTCCTCCCGCAGGGTGGCGTCGTTCCCACGGCCGGTCTCGCGCAGCAGCCGGTCGTGCAGCGCTCTGGTAACCGCCGTCGTCAGGCTTTCACCGGTGACGCGCGCCAGCTCGCGAGCCAGTCGTTCCGCTTCAGGGTTCTTGATGCTCAGCGCCATCTCTCCTCCAGGCTCCGGGATGTAGAAAAGTAGCATAATTCTACCCGGCCGCCAGTGATCGCCTCCGGAGCGGCGAGGCCTCGCTCGCCCTGTCACCCGAGCGGCCAACCCGCTCCCGTCGTTGACCTCCCGTCGGCGGCCGCTCTATTGTTCGAGGCGCCCCGCTGACGACGCGGCGCACGAAGACCCTGGGCGCGACGAATAGGCTGATCGCGAACGACATCGTGCAGGGTGGCGGCGCCGACGAGATCCTCGATCGAGCCTGACGTCTGGCGCGTATCGGGTTAGATCCTCTCAGGAAAGGAGAACTATGCCCCGGGCCGAGCAGGTCATCCCGCTCCTCGTCTACGAGGACATCCAGACGGCTCACGACTTTCTCGTCCGCGCCTTCGGGTTCGAGGCGGGGGGAGTCGAACGCGGCGCTACCGGCCTTCCCGTCCACGGTGAGGTTCGGGCGGGCGACACCCCGATCTGGCTGCACCGGTGACCGCCGAGCACGAGCTCGACTCCCCACGCAGAGTGGATGCGGCCTCCGGGCTGGTGGTGCGGATCGACGACCTTGACGCGCACTTCGAGCAGGCGGTCGCGGCGGGCGCCAGGATCGAGAGCGAACCGCGACATGAACAGCGGCTTTCGGCAGAAGCGGGGCAGCCGAGTTTGGCTCAAGCGCGGCCGATGACGAAGGTCCACCCTTGGGCGTACGGTCCACGATCATCACTTACCAGCTGTGAGGGGATCGAAATGTCCGAGCTGATCAGCCGGCGGGATTTCGTGCTGGGCGGCGGCGGTCTGACCGCGGCCGCGCTCGTTCCAGGCGCGGCCATCGGGAAAGCGCCGGCGGTGCACACTCGCCGTGCGGCACGGCCAGTCGTGATCGCGTCCGCGAACGGCCACCGTTATAGGAACGGCGGCACTTTGACCTGTGTCGAAACCGCGTTCGCGGCGTTGATGGGTGGCCAGGACGTGCTCGACGCTCTGATCTCCGGCGTCAACATCGTGGAGCTCGATCCCGATGACACGAGTGTCGGCTATGGCGGTCTCCCGAATGCTGAAGGAGTGGTCCAGCTCGACGCTTCCTGCATGCACGGACCGACGCGCCGCGCCGGCGCCGTCGCCGCTCTGGAAGGTGTGCGTACTCCTTCGAGGGTGGCGAAGGCCGTGATGGAGAATACCGATCACCATCTGCTCGTCGGGCAGGACGCCCAGCGGTTCGCCCGCCAGATGGGCTTTGCGATCGAGGAGGATCTGAATACCCCCCGTTCTCGCGCTCTCTGGCTGGAGTGGAAGCGAAGAACCGATCCTGCGCATTTTCCGGATCCGGCTTCGCGCGCCGAAGCGGGACATCGCGCGGGGCTGGAGATGGTGGCGGAGGGGCTCATCGAGCCGGAACACTACTACGGCACCATCAACTGCAATGGTGTGAACGCCCGCGGCGATGTCTGCGGGGTCACAACTACGAGTGGCCTCGCCTGGAAGATTCCCGGACGGGTAGGAGACTCCCCCATTCTCGGAGCGGGTCTGTACGTGGATGGTGTCGTCGGCGCGGCAGGCTCGACCGGCAGGGGAGAAGCGAACCTCTACACCCTCACCTCGTTCCTCATC
>JAHWJV010000122.1 GCA_019348265.1 Gemmatimonadota bacterium | reverse complement strand
CTCCGGAGGGCGGTCAAGGTTGCGGGAGAGTCGTGAGTCTTCAGGCTTCAATCTTCAGTCGTCAGTTGGCCCTCCGCCGGCGGGGATCCGCGCGCCCGGGGAAGGCGGTGCCGGGTGAGCACCAGCAAACCCGTCACGACGAATAATACGCTGCGTTCTCGTCGATGTAGCCGTGCGTGAGGTCGCAGCCGTAGGCGGTGGCGTCGCCGTTGCCCATTCCCATGTCGACGCGGATGTCGATGGGGTCGCCGCGGAGCTCCTCGCGCAGTGCCTGTTCGTCGTACTCGGCGCGGCAGCCGCGGCGGAAGATCAGCTGGTCGTTGATCCAGACCGTGACGCGCTCGGGGCGCTGGTCCACGTTGAAGCACTTGCCCACGGCCATCAGTACCCGCCCGATGTTGGGATCGGCGCCGAAGGCCATGGTCTTCACCAGCGGCGAGTTGATGATCGACTTGGCGACCTGTCGAGCGGCGAGCCGGTCGGGCGCGCCGTGCACGCGCGCCCGCAGGAGCTTGGTCGCGCCCTCACCGTCGCGGGCGAGCAGCTCGGCCATGCGCACGCAAGCTGCGTTGAGGGCCGACCCGAACCGCTCCTCCGGAACCTCGCCCGCCAGGCCGTTGGCCAGGATCACGCAGGTGTCGGATGTGCTGGTGTCCGAGTCGATGGAGAGCATGTTGAAGGAATCGGCCACCGCGGCGCGGAGCAGGCGATCCAGCGTGCCCGCATCGAAGGCCGCATCGGTGAAGATGTAGACCAGCATGGTGGCCATGTTCGGCTCGATCATGCCGGCTCCCTTCCCGACGATGGTGATCGTGGCGTCGCCGAGCGAGAGGGAGATCGCCTTGGGATGCGTATCCGTGGTCATGATGCCCTGAGCGCCGAGCATCGGATCCGATCCGAGGTCGGCCCTGATCCCGCTGAGCCCCGCCTCGATCAGCTCGATCGGAAGCCGTTTCCCGATCACCCCGGTCGAGCTCATCAGCACCTCGTCCGCCGGGACCTCCAGCTCTACCGAAGCCGCGATCCCCATGCGCCGCGCGTCGACCATCCCCTCCTCTCCCGTCCCCACGTTGCTGACCTTGCTGTTCACCACCACCGCGCGGAGCCGTCCCTTGCGGATGATCTCGCGCCCGACGAGCACGGGCGCACCCGGGAAGCGGTTCTGCGTGAAGACGGCCGCGGCACTCGCTGGCGCCTCGGAGTAGAAGACGGACAGGTCGTTCCCCACCGGCTTCAGCCCGCAGTTCCGGCTCGCGCAGCTGAAGCCGTGGGGAAAGATCGGTTGCTCGTGGATTTCCATGAACGGGGAGTGCGAAAGTGCGAAAGTGCGAGAGTGCGAAAGTATACGACGAGGCAGAGAGTGCGAAAGGACGACTGTGCCCAAGGGGTGAGGCGATGTTACTTTCGCACTGTCACAACTTCGTGCTTTCGTACCTTCGCACTCTCGCACCATTCGTTCGTGAACCAGAACGTAGCGCCGTCGGACGTGGGGCCGACGGAGGATCAGGCTCGACTGCGGATTCGCTGGACCGATGGGCACGTGTCCGAATTCGAGCCGCGATACCTCCGCCTGCGCTGCCCCTGCGCCGGCTGCGTCGAGGAAATGACCGGAAGGCCGATCCTGAACCCCGACACCGTGCCCTCGGGCGTGTACCCGCTCGCCATCCGTTACGTGGGACGCTACGCACTGCAGTTCGACTGGAGCGACGGGCACCGCACCGGTATCTACCCGTTCGACCAGCTTCGCCGCATGTGCCCCTGCGAGGAGTGCGCATGACCCGCTCAGGGTACGCGCGTTTCGCCTGGGCCGTCCTCGGCTACAACCTCCTGGTGGTGGTATGGGGAGCATTCGTGCGCGCCTCCGGCTCGGGCGCCGGCTGCGGTAGTCACTGGCCCCTCTGCAACGGCGTCGTCGTCCCGCGGCCGGAGGAGATCGCCACCGTGATCGAGCTCACGCACCGGATCACCAGCGGGCTGGCGCTGCTAGCCGTAGCAGGGCTCCTCTTCGGCGCGGTGCGGCTCTACCCGCCCGGTCACCGGGTGCGTAAAGCCGCAGTCGTGACCATGGCCTTGATCGTCGTCGAGGCGCTTCTCGGCGCCGGGCTCGTGCTCTTCGAGCTGGTGGCGGAGAACGCGTCGATGGTGCGCGCCTTCTCCATGGTCGCCCACCTGGTCAACACCTTCCTCCTGGTCGGCAGCCTTACAGTGACGGCTTGGTGGGCCTCGGGCGGCGCCGCCTTCCGCATCCGCGACCAGGGCACGGTTACCCCGCTCCTGCTGGTAGGCCTCGGTGGTCTGCTGGCAGTGGGTGCCACCGGCGCCATCGCCGCGCTCGGCGATACTCTCTTCCCCTCCCGGTCCCTGGCGGAAGGTTTCCGCGCCGACCTGAACCCGACCGCGCACCTGCTGCTGCGGCTTCGCGTTCTGCACCCGGTCGTGGCGGTGAGCGTCGGCGCGTTCTGGCTGTTGGCCGCGCGATTCGCCGTGCGACTGCGCCCCACGCCCGATACGAAGCGTTTCGCGGGGCTGCTGACCGCGCTCGTCGTGGGTCAGCTCGCCCTGGGAGCGGCGAACTTGGTGCTGCTGGCTCCTGTTTGGATCCAGCTAGTCCATCTGCTGCTCGCGGACCTCGTCTGGATCGCCGCCGTACTCTTCGCCGCCGCCGTTCTCGCCGAACACCCCGCAGAGGCGCCCGCGCCAGCCGGCGTGGCCAGGCACGAGTCGGCGACCCCCACATGGCGGGCTTGACCCCGTCCTGGAGGCGATTATCTTAGTGATAAGATGAAATCCGAGACGACGACGCAGACCTCCGGGGTCCACCCGAATGGCGAAGCTCAGGCGGCCGCGCTGAAGCTCTGGGTGGTGCTCGCCCGCGCGCATAACTCCGTGCAGGAGCATCTGCAGGAGAGCGTCTCCAGGCACGACCTCACGATGACCGAGTTCGCGATCCTGGAGGTTCTGTATCACAAGGGGCCGCTCCTGCTCGGCGAGGTCCAGCGCAGAATCCTCGTCTCCAGCGGTGGCGTGACGTACCTGGTGGACCGGCTCACCATGAAAGGTCTCGTGGAGCGGCGGGAATGCGCCCGGGATCGTCGCGCGCGGTACGCTGCCCTCACCGCGGCGGGAGAGGCGCTGATCGGGCGCATCTTCCCCCACCACGCGGCATGCATCGAACGCGTGATGTCGGCTCTCGATCCGGAGGAGCAGCGGACCGCCACGGCGTTGCTCCGCTCGCTCGGCCGTGCGGCAGATGAGATGACGCCCTGCGAAGGCTGAGGGAAAAGGGGCCTTGTGGATTCCGTGTTATGACATTATCTTAGTAGTGTGATTCTCACCTTGGCGGATGCCGGGTGGCGAAAACCTCGAGCAGCGGGAAAGAACTCATGGGTATCGAACAAGGCGCACAGGCGACGGTCGGGCAGAGTGTTTGGGCAATCGACCCGAGTCACTCGGTGGTGGAGTTCTCGGCCAAGCACATGATGATCACGACGGTGCGGGGGCAGTTCGGAGCGGTGGAGGGGAAGATCGTGGTAGACGAGGAGAACCCGCGCGGGTCGGCGGTCGAGGTTGAGATCGACGCGGCGGGGATCGACACGCGGGCGGAGCAGCGGGACGCACACCTGCGTTCCGGCGAGTTCCTGGACGTGGAGAACTACCCGAAGCTCTCCTTCCGCAGCCGCCGCGTGGAAGGCGAATGGAAGCAGCCCGGGGATCGCTTCCAGCTGATCGGGGAGCTGACGATTCGGGGTACGACTCGCGAGGTGACGCTGGACGCCACCTATGAGGGCACCGGCAAGGATCCGTGGGGCGGCGAGCGGGTGAGCTTCAGCGCCGACACCAGGATCGACCGGCGGGACTTCGGCCTGGTGTGGAACGTGGGCCTCGAGGCGGGCGGGGTGCTGGTGGGTCATGAGATCCGCATTCACCTCGAGGCACAGGCGGTGCGGCAGTAGCGGGCGAGTTCAAAGTTCAAAGTTCGACCCCGGCGTCCACGCGCGGCAGTTCCGGGCTCGAACTGTGAACTTCTGAACTTTGAACCTTTTTTACTTTCATGTTTCAGCAGCGGAGCGGTCCCATGCGATTCACCTTCCTCGGCCCATATCAGTCTGCGATCCGAAGCATCATGCGGATCGCGGTGGGTCTGTTGTTCATGCAGCACGGCGCGCAGAAGCTCCTCGGGTGGTTCGGCGGGATGGGTGCGCCGGGGCAGACGGTCGAGCTAGGCTCGATGATGGGGCTCGCGGGAGTCCTGGAGTTGGTGGGCGGAGCGTTGATCGTGGTCGGATTGCTGACGCGCATCGTGGCGTTCTTGCTCTCCGGCCAGATGGCGATCGCGTACTTCATGGCGCACATGCCACAGGGCGGGGTGCCGATGGAGAACGGCGGGGAGCTGGCGCTGCTCTACTCCTTCGTGTTCCTCTACTTCGTCGCGGCGGGCCCGGGGCGCTGGAGCGTCGACGCCGCTCTCGGCTGGGACGGACCGAACGCCACCGACGACGCCACGCTGCCCTACGGCAGGAAGTAGGATACAGGGCGGATCGTGCGAGAGCTCGAAAGTGCGGGAAGTGCGAGAGTGAACGGCCCGGCTCTCGCGGTTTCGCGCTTTCGCATTCGCGGGCGGTTTACGACGGCGGGGGTCCAACCGCCGCAGCATCGGCTGGAGCGACCGGCTCGAAATTGTCTCGCGCGTGGCGAGGCCATACTTTAGAGCACCAAGAGGGCACCGGGGCCCATCGGTTCGATTTATCCAGCGTGAGGTGAAGCGTGGCGGAGAGCACTTTCGACATCCTGGTGGTGGGCGCGGGACCGGGTGGCTACGTGGCCGCGATCAAGGCCGCCCAGCTGGGCTACAAGACCGCTTGCGTGGAAGAACAGTTCCTCGGGGGCGTGTGCCTGAACATCGGCTGCATTCCGACGAAGGCGCTGCTCGAGAGCGCCGCGCTCATCTCACATCTCGGGCACGCGAAAGAGTTCGGCGTCACCGTCGCCGAGATCAAGACGGACCTGGCGCAGGCCGTGAAGCGCTCCCGCGACGTGTCCGACCGCCTGACCAAGGGCATCGGCTTCCTGTTCAAGAAGAACAAGGTCACTCACCTCGACGGGCGCGGGCGACTGCAGGGCGGCGGGAAGGTGGAGGTGACGGGGAAGGACGGAAAGAAGCAGACGGTGAGCGCGCAGCACATCATCGTCGCGACCGGCTCGCGTCCGCGCGACCTCCCCTTCCTGAAGATCGATCACGACCGCGTCTGGGACTCCACCGACGCCATGATGGCGACCGAGCCGCCGAAGACGCTCGCCATCGTCGGCGCGGGTGCCATCGGCTGTGAGTTCGCCGACGTGCACGCGGCCTTCGGCACCAAGGTGGTCATCATCGAGGCGCTCGACCGCATCCTGCCGCTCGAGGACCGGGACTGCTCCGCGGTCGTCGAGAAGAGCTACCGCAAGCGCGGGATCGAGATCTACACGGGCGCGAAGCTGGAAAAGGCGGAGATCGGAAAGGCGGGCGCGAAGCTCACGGTCAGGACGGCCAAGGGGGAGACGAAGGTCATCGAGGCGGAGCGCGTGCTGAGCGCCATCGGCCGGTCGCCGAACGTGGAGGATGTCGGGCTGGAGAAGGCGGGCGTGAAGCTGACCGATCGCGGGTTCGTCCAGGTGGACAAGCAGATGCGTACCAGCGCAAAAGGGATCTACGCGATCGGCGACGTCGCCGGGCCGCCGCTGCTGGCGCACAAGGGCTCGCACGAGGGCGTCGCCTGCATCGAGGCGATCCATGGCGACCCGCACGCCGGGATCGATTACGCCAACATCCCGAACTGCACGTACTGCCACCCGGAAGTCGCTTCGGTGGGACTCACCGAGGAGCAGGCGCGGGAAAAGGGCCACGACATCGCGGTCGGCACCTTCCCGTGGACGGCCAACGGCCGCGCACTCACCGCTGGCGATACGGACGGCTTCATCAAGATCATCCGCGACAAGAAGTACTCCGAAGTTCTCGGTGCCCACATCGTGGGCCCGCACGCCACGGAGCTGATCGCCGAGTTCGTGCTCGCCAGGCACCTGGAGAGCACCACCGAGGAGATCGACCGCGCGATGCACCCGCACCCCACCCTGTCCGAGGCCGTGGCGGAGGCGGCGCTCGCGGCGGTAGGGCACGCATTGCACATATAAGCTGGAGCGGGGGTGAGAGAACCCGGCAAATCACCTTACCCATGAAGACCGCGCTGCGCAGGTTCGGTTGCCTCTGGCTGGCATCGCTCGCCAGCTGTGCGCCGCTCGCGCGGCCGAACGCCGCCGCGCCCGATGGCGATTGGCCGAACGCGAGGGGTGACCAGGGCGCCCGGCGCTATTCGCCGCTCGCGCAGATTCACCGCGGTAACGTGGGGCGGATGCGGATCGCGTGGGTTTACCACACCGGAGACGCGGGGCCGGGGGCGACGACTACCATCGAGAACACTCCCGTGGTCGTGGCGAACGTCCTGTACCTGACCAGCGCCGACCGCAAGCTAGTGGCATTGGACGGGACCTCGGGGCGGGAGATCTGGAGCTACGACTACAAGCCGACCGGCAGACACGCCGTCCACCCGCTCGCCAACCACAGCACGGGTCAGATCAACCGTGGCGTCGCCTACTGGTCGGACGGGCGCGGGGCGGCGCGCATCCTGTTGGGAACCACCGACGGCCGGCTGCTGTCCATCGACGCGCGGACGGGGCGGCCGGACGCCGCTTTCGGCGAAGGCGGCGCGGTGGACCTGCGGCGCGGGATCACGGAGCGAGATCTGGAGAAGATCTTCTACGGCCTCACCTCGCCGCCGAACGTCTACCAGGACATCGTGATCCTCGGGTTCGCGAACGGGGAGGCGCAAGCGACCGAGGCTCCGGGAGACATCCGCGCCTTCGACGTGCGGACCGGGAGGGAGCTCTGGCGCTTCCGCACCGTGCCGCTCCCCGGCGAGCTGGGCCACGACAGCTGGGGCGGCGGCTCGTGGGAGAACCGGGGCGGCGCGAACCCCTGGGGCGGGATCACCGTGGACCCGGAGCGCGGGATGGTGTTCGCCGGGACCGGGTCCGCCACCTACGACTACTACGGCGGCGACCGGCCCGGGCAGAACCTCTTCGCCAACTCGATCCTCGCGCTCGACGCGAAGACCGGAAAGCGCATCTGGCACTTCCAGACGGTGCATCACGATCTGTGGGACTACGATCTCCCGCATCCACCCACGCTGGTGACCGTGCGGCGCGGAGGGCGCGAGATCGCCGCCGTCGCGCAAATCGCTAAGACCGGGTTCGTCTACCTGCTGGACCGGGTGACGGGTGAGCCGATCTTCCCGATCGAGGAACGCCCGGTATCCGGCAGCACCGTCGCGGGGGAGCACGCGTCGGCGACGCAGCCGTTCCCGACGAACCCCGCTCCCATCGCGCGCCAGCACGCGGTAACGCGCGAAGAAGTCGGCGGCATCACCCCGGAGCACGACCGCTACTGCAAGACACTCTTCGACTCGATCGCGCTCAGCGGCGGGCTCTTCACGCCGACGGGTGACAAGCTCACGCTGGCCTTTCCCGGGATGATGGGGGGCGCCACCTGGTCGGGCGCCTCCTTCGACCCCGCGTCCGGGTACCTGTACGTGAATGTCAACGAGATCGGGCAGATCGGGGCGCAGGTGCCCACCACCAGACCCGGCGACGTCGCCTTTCGCCGGCAGGTAGTGGGCACTACCGCGACACGCTTCTGGGATCCGAACAAGTGGGGCTGTCAGCCGCCACCATGGGGTGCCCTGAACGCGGTCGACCTCAACACCGGCCGCATCGCCTGGAGAGTGCCGCTCGGCGTGTTCGAGGAGCTGGAAGCACGTGGGATTCCGGCGACCGGCACGCCGAACCTGGGCGGCTCCATCGTAACCGCCGGTGGCCTCGTGTTCATCGCCAGCACCATGGATGAGCGAATCAGAGCCTTCGATGCCCGGGACGGGAATCAGCTCTGGGAGGCGAAGCTCCCCGCCGCGGGCTACGCCGCGCCGGCCACTTACCTGGGGAGCGATGGCCGCCAGTACCTGGTGATCGCCGCCGGTGGCGGCGGCAAGTGGGGAACTCCGTCCGGCGATGCCTTCGTGGCGTTCACCGTAGAGTGACACAGGCTCGATCGCGGCGGAGCAGCTAGCTACGCTCCCGTGACCTGATCGGAGGAAGCTCGGCTGTCTGTACGCGAAAAAGGACCGGCTCGGGGCCGGTCCTTCCTCGCTGCTCATCCAGTCGGAGCGCCGTCGTCGCGCCACCAGGGGAGGCGTCCGTAACCCCGGTCGTACCTCCCGCCGCGTGGCGGCTCCGGCGGCCGCCCGTGCATCTCCCGACCGTGCTCGCGGCTCCAGCCACCGGGACCCCACGCGCTCAGGTAGTCGGCCCCGTAGCCGCGACGGCCGTCGATGTTGTACCCGTAGAAGCCGCCCGCCCCGTAGCCGTAATACGAGTTGCCCGGCGTAGCGCGGGTCGGCCTGCGCGAGTACGCGCGGTCGTAGTCCACTCTGTAGCGACGCATGCTCACCTCCAGGGCACGAGTCTCTCCAGGCGGCCGCGCACCGTGCGCTCCCGCTCGGCGCGCCTCATCGCGAGCGCCACGATTCCACCGCCGATCATCCCCAGCAGACCGATTCCCAGCCCGATCCGCATCGGCCATGGCGATGCCGGCTCCTCGAATGGACGCAGCCCGCGCTTAGACTCCGCCGGCGTCGGCAGGTAGACATCCAGCCCGCCGGGCCCCGCTCCAGAGTTCCGCCCCGCCCGATTCCGCGGGTTACGAGAGATCGTGTTCTTCATCTACACCCTCCACGCTCGAGACGCTACGCCCGCTACCCCGGGCCTGGGTAAAAGGCCTCAGCGC
>JAHWJV010000121.1 GCA_019348265.1 Gemmatimonadota bacterium | reverse complement strand
CCGAGGATCCAGCGCGACGGCTCGAGGCGTTCGCCGGGACGGAAGCTCCGCGCGTAGCCGTGCGACCACCACTCGTCTTCGTCCCGCGGGTAGGCATACGCGTGGCACTGCCCACAGACGGCCGCGCTCCGCTCGGGCGACAGACGCGCCGGCTGGACGATTGTCGCGTCGGCGCGCTTGCTTGCATGTTGCATGTACCTCGCGACCGGATCGCGGTGCTTGTCGACGTGCGCCGCGCCCGGACCGTGACACGCCTCGCACGCGACGCCGAGCTCGCCGACTGGTACGCCCGCTTCGCCTCGCGCTTCACGTCCGACGGCTCCTCCTCCTTCGCACCTCTGGATTCGGAGCCGGCGGCCTTCTCCTACTGCGCCCGCCAGGTCTCGAAGAAGATGCAGGGAGAACTGTCCGTGGAGACCTTCGACGGCGCCGGTAGCCGCACGACCCCGCTGGGCAGCGGGCGCTACCGCATCGAATCCGCGGTCGATCAGGCCCGGCAGTCCGGCGAGAAGGTACGCCACGGCTTCAGCTGCACCGTTCGCTTCGCCGAGGGTCGCTGGGTTCTGGAGGAGCTCGAAGTCAGGCAGGGCTGAGGATAGAGAGAAGTTCAGAGTTCAAAATTCGAAGTGCAAAGTTCGAAGCAACTCACCGGTTGCTTTGAACTTTGCACTTTTGAACTTTGCAGTTCCGGCCTCCGCTACCGCGCGCTGACGCCGGGTCGCGCCGGTTTCGGGATCTCAAGCTCCGGCGTGAAGTCCTCGCCCGGGTTGATGAACCGGTCGGCCTCCCAGGCGTACTGGCGGTCGTGCAGCTCGCGGTAGCGCCCGCCGAGCGCCATCAGCTCGCGGTGCGTGCCGCGCTCGACGATCTCACCCTGCTCCAGGACGAGGATCTGGTCGGCGCTGCGGATGGTGGACAGGCGGTGCGCGATGACGAAGGTGGTGCGGCCCTGCCGGAGGCGCCGGAGCCCGTCCTGGATGAGCGCCTCGCTCTCACTGTCGAGGCTGGACGTCGCCTCGTCGAGGATCAGGATCCTGGGATCCGCGAGGATTGCGCGGGCGATCGCGATGCGCTGGCGCTGCCCGCCCGAGAGCTTGATCCCGCGCTCCCCGACGATGGTGTCGTACCCCTCAGGGAACCCGCGCGTGAACTCGTCCACGTGCGCGATCTTCGCCGCCGCCTCCACATCCTCGCGCGTGGCATCGGGCCGCGCGAAGCGGATGTTGTCCGCGACCGTCCCGTCGAAGAGAAAGTTCTCCTGGAGCACGACCCCGAGCTGAGTCCGGTAGTCGTGCAGCCGCAGGTCGTCGAGGTCGGTGCCGTCGATGAGGATCCGGCCCTCCTTGGGTCGGTTGAACGCCATCACCAGGCCGATGAGAGTGCTCTTCCCGGAGCCGCTGGAGCCGACCAGTGCGGTCGTCGACCCCGCTGGCGCCTGGAAGCTCACCCCTTTCAGCACCGGGATACCCGGGTTGTACTCGAAGGTCACGTTCTCGAAAGCGACCTCCCCCTCGACCGACTGGAGCGGCTGCCGGCCGGCGTCCTCGTCGCTCTCGGTCGCCATCTGGCGCAGCTCGCGGATCCGGTCGAGGCCGGCGAACGCCTCGCTGATCTGCGTCCCGATGGACGCGATCTGGATCACGGGCGCCGCCATCAGCGCGGTCACGTAGATGTACATGAACAGGCTGCCGAGCGTCATCCCGCCGCTCAGGATCGCGCGACCGCCGATGACGAACACGAGAATGCTGATGATGCCGATCACCAGCGTCGCGAAGGTCGCTACCGCAGAGGTTCCGGTGATGCTGCTGGCGATGTTTCGGAACAGCCGATGCACGCCACGGGTAAAAATCCGATCCTCCCGGCGCTCGGTTCCGTAGGCCTTGACGATGCGGATTCCGCCCAGCGTCTCGCCCAGGCGGCCCGTGACCTGGGCGTTGATCTCGCCCCGCTCGCGGAAAACCGGACGGAGGCGGGTGAAGGCGAGCCCCATCACGCTGCCGAAGACGACCAGCACGATCAGGATGGCCAGCGTGAGCTGCCAGTTGAGCCAGAAGAGGAACCCCAGCGCGATCAGGGCAGTGATCATCCCGCCGACGAGCTGGATGATGCCGGTGCCTACGAGGTTCCGGATCCCCTCCGCGTCCGTCATGATGCGCGAGATGAGGATCCCGCTCTGGGTGGAGTCGAAGAAGCTCACCGGCAGGCGGATGACGTGCGAGTTCACCTCGCGGCGCATGTCGGTGATCGCGCGCTGCGCGGTCACGCCGATGATCTGGGAGTTCGCGAACGCGGTGACCGCCTGCACGAGGGTGGCGATGCCGACGGCTGCCGCTAGGGGCAGGAGCAGGCTGGTGCGGCCCTTGCCTACCACGTCGTCGACGAAAAACTTGGTGCCGGCCGGAAGAACGAACCCGGCCAGGCGGCTGACGATCATGAGGCAGAAGCCGATCGCCAGATAGCGACGGTGGGCATACATGAGCTGCCGCGCCTCACGCCAGGCGACGGCAGCGGGAATCTTCTTCTTTTCGGCCATTCGGTTCCGGCGCGACGTAGGAAAGCGACGCTACTGCGTGTCGTAAGTAATGGAAGATCGTACACCGCACCCCGGGCGAAGTGCGTGCGCGCCCGGGGGGCGGAAGGTTTCTCGGCGGCGAGAGGGTCGCTTCCGGACGGGAGCTGAACATTCAAACGTCGGAGAACGATCATGACCAAGCGCTTCATCGTCCTCGCCGCACTGGCGGTAGCAGTGGGTTGTACCGCGCGGCCGGCGCAGGAGCGGGGTCAGCCGCCCGCGAACATGCGTCTCACGGTGATCCCGCTGGCGCTGGAGCCGCCCCCGGTTTACGCGCTGATCGGCTACCGAGACCGGCTGGACCTGACCTCGCAGCAGGTAACGACGCTCGACTCGCTGGCCACCGCTGTGCGCGACGAGAACGGGGCTCTGGTCGACTCACTCGAGGCCAGGGCGATCATCAACAACCGGCAGCCGGGAGTGCTCCAGGTCAACCCCTCGGAGCGCCCGATCCTGGACCGCATCCGCGCCAACAACCGCGGGGTCATCGACCGCGTGGCCGAGCTCCTGAATCCGGAGCAGGAGACCGCGGTATGCGAGCTGTACGAGCAGGACATCCGTGAGGCCAATCGCCGCCGCCCCCGTCAGCAAATCGATCCGTGGAGCAACCGCACCCGCGACACGCGCGCCGACACCGCGCACATCGTACGCGGCTTCAGCGTCTGGCCCTGGTGCCAGACCACTCAGGCCGCGCGGGACTCGCTGCGGAACCGCTAGAAAGAGGGAACCGGGAACGGGGTGCCGAACTGGACGAAGGGGCCGACATCGAGCAGGATGTCGGCCCCTCCGTTTAGTTCCCGCTATTCCCTGTTCCCTGTTCCCTATCCGGCGGCTAGTCGGGCGCGGCACCCCTCCTGCTTCTGCTCGTACATCGACTTGTCTGCCTCCCGGAGCAGCTCGTCGATCGAGGTTGGCGCGCTGGGGTCGTAGATCGAACTGCCGAGGCTGAGACCCAGCGAGTGGCGGCGGCCGGCGTAGGAGTTGTACAGGTCGAGGTGCTTGTCCAGCCGGTCGAGGAGCGCGGCGATCGCACTGGGGCCGGCGTTGGGCACCAGGGCAACGAACTCGTCGCCGCCGAGCCGCGCGAGCGTATCAGTCTGGCGGAACGTGCTCTTCAGCAGCGTCGTGATGTCGACCAGCGCGAGGTCGCCCTCGCGGTGGCCGAACTGGTCGTTGACCTGCTTGAACCCGTTCACGTCCGCGAAGACGACGGCGAGACGCTCCTTCCTGCGGTCGGCGAGCTTGAGCTGGGGCGCCGCGACGGTGAAGAAGCCGCGTCGGTTGTAGAGCCCCGTGAGATCGTCGAGAAGGGACTTCGACTGGAGGTCGAGACGCAGCCGGTTGCGCTCCATCGCGAACCGGAGCGCCCGCAGGAGCGTGGCCGACGTGGTCTCCCCGCGGAGGAGGAAATCCTGCGCTCCGTGCCGGATGGCGTGCTGCGAGAGCCACTGGTCCGACAGGTTCCCGATCAGGAGCGCCGGCAGCTCAGGAGCTTTTTCCTGGAGCTGCACGACACCCGTCAGCTCGTGCCCCTCGTGGAGGGGCAGGCCGACAACGACCGCGTCGAACGACTCCGTGCGGAGCCGGTACATGGCCTCATGGCTCGTCGCGACGTGGCTGACCTCCGCTGCGGCGCTGCCGTCCGCGAGGCGAGAGGAGCGGAGGAGCGCCGCGTCTGCAAAGTTCCGAGAGATCACGAGCACGCGGAGCCTGCAAGGCGTCTCCTCCATCTGCTCCGGCGTGGCGCCAGGGCTCTGCACGGCAAGGCTCTCCGCCGAGACCCGCGCCAGCTCGGCGACGATTCCCTGCGCACAGAGCTCCCGCCACCGCTGGAGAAGAGCCGGGTCGAAGTGCGAAGCCATGCTGGTCGTCATGATGTCCAGTGCGCGCTCCTGCGAGAACCCGGCGCGGTAGGGCCGCTCCGAGGTGAGCGCGTCGAACACGTCGGCGATGCACAGGATGCGCGCGGCCAGCGGGATCTCATCCCCGGCGATCCCGGTGGGATACCCTCCGCCCTCCCACCGCTCGTGGTGGTGGCGCACCATAGGGCGGATGTCCCATGGGAACTCGATGTCCGCGAGGAGCGCCACACCCGCGTCAGGGTGCCGCTCGATCACCGCACGCTCGGCATCCGTCAGCTGAGCCGGCTTGTTCAGCACGACCGCCGGTACGACGATCTTGCCGACGTCGTGGAGGAGAGCGCCCAGCCTGAACCAGAAGAGCGTCTTCCGGTCCAAACCGGCGTCGCGGGCGAGCTCGCATGCATAATCGGCCACTCGCATGCAGTGGCCCTGCGTGTACTGGTCCGCCGACTCGATCGACTCGCCCCACCGTTTCACTATCTCGACGAACTGCGCCTCGAGATTCGACATCCGCCCGTCGATGTCGGCGATCTCGCGCTTGGCATGGAGCCTGGCGAAGAGCTGGTGCGCCTTGTTGAGGCTGCGCAGCGTCTCGTGGTTGCGCCCCTGCATCCAGAAGAGCTCCGCTTCTTCCCGCGCGATCTCGGCGGCCAGGAGGAGGTCGTCGCGCTGCCTGGCCAGCGCGAGCGCGCGGGACAGATGCGCCTCCGCGGCCGTGAGCTGATCTGTCTCCCGGGCGATGATCGCGTAGTGCTTGTGGAGCTCGCTCAGCGCCCGCAGATCGTTGGTGCGGCGCGCGAGCTTGAAGGCGTGATCGCAGAACTCGGCCGCGCGGTCGTAGCTCTTCTGCGCGATCTCGAGCTCGGTGCGGTTCACCCCGACCATGATCTGCGCGCCGACGTTTCCGGCGCGCACCGCACTCTCCAGCGCTCGGTCGAAAGCCTCCTCCGCCTCCGGCCAGCGCTCCAGGTCCGTGAAGAGCATGCCGCGGTTGTTCAACACGTAACTGGCATGGTCATCCATCCCCTCCGCGCGGAACGCGTCGAGGCTCGCCTGGTAGTGCAGGAGCGCGGCGGGGAAATCGCCCCGGATCGTCGCCGCGATGCCGAGGTTCTGATCGATCATCGCGCGCAGGCGATTATCGCCCATCTCGTCGGCGAGGAGCCGCGCCCGATCGAGGCAGAGGAAGCCCTGCTCGAGCTCGCCTCGCTGCGGGAGTACGCTGCCGAGCGCATTGAGCGCGTGCGCGGTGCCGGGAGCGTCGCCCTGCGCCTCCGCGATCGCGAGCGAGAGCGTCGCGCAGTCGGCCGCGGTCTCGAGATCGCCGTCCATGATGTAGGTCCGGGCAATCCAGCGCGTCAGGGTGATCGCTACGTCCCGTGGCGATTGGTCATCGATCCGGCGGAGCGCCGCCTCGAAGAAGGTGCGAGCCCGGTCGCGGAGTCCTGCACGCTCGGCCGCCTGGCCCTGCTCCACGAGGGAGTCGAGGGTCTCGCCCGGCGGGGCCGGAGCCATGATGAGCTGGCTCATCTCAGGCATCGTCTCCCCCGCCGCTCAGACCGTACCTGCGCAACTTCCTGGCGAGTGTGGGACGCGAGATGCCCAGAATCCGTGCGGTCGCGCTCTGGTTGCCCCTGGCGAGCTCGAGCGTGAGGCAGATCGCCTCGCGCTCGATGTCGTCGAGCGACTTCCCCTGCGGCGGAATCCGGATCTCGGCGACCGGCGTGCCGGCGTCGGAGAGCGTCGCCCGCGTGCGGTGCTGGATGGTCAGGTGACAGGGCTGGACCTCCCGCCCGTCGGCGAGGAGCGTCGCTCGCTCGATGACGTTCTTCAGCTCGCGGATGTTCCCCGGCCAGTTGTAGGCACGGAGCGCGGCGGTCGCTTTCGCGTCGAGCACCTTTGCGTCGGTCCCCTGCTGCTCGCCGAGAAGCGCCAGGAAGTGACGGGCCAGCGGCTCGATATCCTGCGCCCGCTCGCGAAGAGCGGGGAGGAGGATCCGGAAGACGTTCAGTCGATAGAAGAGGTCCTCCCGGAACTCTCCGCGAAGGACCGCCTCCTCCAGCGCCAGGTTGGTCGCCGTGACGATCCGGCAGCGCACCTCGATCTCCTGCAAACCCCCGAGCCGGCGAATGCGCCGCTCCTCCAGGAGCCGCAGCAGCTTGGGCTGCAGCTTGAGCGGGAGCTCGCCGATCTCGTCGAGGAAGAGCGTCCCGCGCCCCGCGAGCTCCGCGAGTCCGCGCTTCTGTTCGCGGGCGTCGGTGAAGGCACCGCGCTCATGGCCGAACAGCTCCGACTCGAGGAGCGACTCCGGGATCGCGGCACAGTTGACCGCTACGAACGGCTCGCCCACGTCCGGCCCGGCGTTATGGATGGCGCGCGCAAAGAGCTCCTTGCCGGTACCCGTCTCACCGACCAGCAGGACCGGGACGGCGGGGTTGGCGGCGACCCGCTCCGCGAGCGCCGTCACCTCGCGCACGGCTCGGCTCGAACCGATGATGTTCTCTCGCCCGAACACGGTCGGCACCCTCTTCACCAACGGGCGGGTAATCGGCCGGGTAAGCGTCAGCGTTGAGGTCATCCAGGCATCGCGTGGGTGGAAGATCGAGCGCGGGCTGCGTGCGGCCGCTGGCTTGGAGTATCGACCGTCCCCCGCGAAACCTGAGGTGGGGACGACGAAAACCGGGCGGCTCACCAAGCTTCGGTGGCCACCCGGTTCATCGAATCGACGCACCTAAGCGGCGAGACTCGCGAGTCTCGCGTCGACGTCACCGACGTCGCGCCGTGCCCCGACGGCACTGAACCCGTCGCGCGCCTGGCCCCACACCTCCCGTGCCCGGGCAAGGTCGCCGGATTCGCGTGACAGCTCTCCCATCGCTCGCAGCACCTCCGCGAGGAGCAGCGCGTCCTTCGCTTCGCGAGCGAAGCTCCGGGCCTCCTCCAGCGCCCGCCCGGCCTGCTCGTAATTCTTCCGGGCCTGAGCGAGGCACGCCCACACCCGCAGGGCTTCCGCGCACCGCAGGGGATCCTTCCGCTGCTCCGCGATCACCATCGATCGGGCGCAGGATGCCTCCGCTTCCGCCCACCTCTGCATGAGGAGGTAGATCTCGGCGCGGTTCCCCTCGATCACACCCTCGACCATGAGGTCGCCGCGTGCTCGAGCGAGCGTAAGGGCCCTGGCGAATACCTCCTCCGCCTCCTGGAACCGCTCCAGGTCCGTGTAGAGCATCCCCATCCCGTTCAACACGTTCGAGATCTGCACTTCGTTGCCGCACCGCTCGAAGGCAGCCAGGCTGACCCGGTAGCGGTCCAGCGCGGCGTCGAAGTCCCCCCGGATGTTGGCGAGAATTCCCAGGTTGTGCTCTACCATACCGAGGAGCTCGTCCTCACCTGCCTGCAGCGCTCGAAGCGCTGCCTCGCGATAGAGTTCCTCCGCCCGGCCGGGGGATCCCAGTCGCTGCGCGACCGCGCCCAAACAGTTCAGGACGTGGGCCCATCCAGCGGCGTACGAAAGCTCCTTCGCCGCTGCCAGGCTCGAACGGTACGAGCCCTCGGCCTCGGACGTTCGACCGATCTGAAGGTACGCGTTCCCACGCCAGCGCAGGAGATCCGCGCGGAGCTCACCCGGGGGCGCCGCCTCCAGCAGTGGAAGGGCCTCCTCGTAGTGCGTCAGCGCCGTTCGGAAATCGGTCCGCTTCTCCGCCTCTCTACCACGCTCGATCAGGACTCGCGCCTTCGCTAGCCTTTCATCGTCCATAACCCTCCTGATAGGCCATGCTCGACGGATCGCGCCCGCCATTCCATCTCGGGGGCGTTCCTGGGGGACCCCTGCGGGTACCCTCGGATTCGTGGTTCACGGTCAGCCGACGGAGATGAGGTAGCCCGAGAAGTGTTTGATCTTGAAGCGGAGCTTCTTGCCGAGCTGATCCACCTCGATGGGGAACAACTCGGTCACCCGGGCCTTTCCGGTGAGCTTGTCCACGCCGTCGTCTTCGGGGAAGTACGCGCCGTGGTAGTGCGAGAGACCGCCAGCGAAGGCATTGGTGCCCTGATACGCCTGATCGATCGTCACCGCCTCCTTGAACTTGATCCCGTGCGGCTCGAAGGTGTAGGCGACGCTGGAGCCCTCCAGGGCCGTGATCGTGATCCGCGTCTTCCTGGTCAACGCGCCTGCGGGGAAGTGCACCTTCAGTCCGCCTTCCTGGAGCTGGATCATCCCACCGTCACGATCGATCACCTCGGTCACCGAGACCGGCGCGGCGAGCGGCACGTCGCGCTGGAGGATGGACACGACCGTATCTACCGTCCCTGCGGCCTCCTGGTGACCGAAAGATGGCGCATGCGCCGGGTCCCGCATCGTCACATCGATCGGACTGCTCTGATCCGAGCACGCCACCGAAATAGCGACCACAGCCATCAAACCGACCGCACCTTTGCGAATCGCTCGCATGGTTCCTCCAAAATTTTGGTTCAGCCGATGTGGCCAGTAAGTGTCGGGCGGCCACGTGCC
>JAHWJV010000120.1 GCA_019348265.1 Gemmatimonadota bacterium | reverse complement strand
CTCTCGTACTGCCGCTCGATCCCCGACTTGCCCACCATCTGCCCGGCTTTGTAATCCCCCCACGTGGCGGAGTCCTCGAGCTCCAGCTCGCTGATCTCAGCGGTGTACCCGATCAGGTGCGCGACCGCCTCGCCCTCGGTGTAGCGGCGCTGCGGCAGCGCCTCCAGCGTCAATCGCGGCAGCTCGCTCCGATGCTCTTCCACCCATGAGACCTGCTCGAAGGTCAACCCGCTCGAGAGCAGCAGCGGCTCCGCCGGCTGCCTCACCCGCTGCGCCACCAGCGCCGCGACGGCCGAATCGCTAAGTTGCAGCGGCCCGGCGAGTGCCACGAGGCCCGCCTTCGTCGAGTCCAGCGCCGGCGTATCCAGGAAGAGCATGTACGTCGTGACCGTCTCGGCGATCAGCTCGCCGTTCCGGTCGTACACCGCTCCACGAGGCGCCGGTATTGTGATCACCCGCAGCCGGTTGTCGTCCGCCCGCAGCGTATAGTCGGCGTTCTGGACGATCTGCGTCCGGAAGAACGCAGACCCCAGCGAGCAGACCAGTGTGCCTATGAGGAGGCTCGCGAGACCCGCGCGGCGCCGGCGCGCGTGCGGGTGGAACGGGTGCGTGGGAGCCACGGGTTACTGCGCAGTGAGGATGCGGTTCGAGTGAAGAAGATAACGGGGAGTCTCGGCCACTGGTATCCTGAACTTGATAGGGAACAGGGAACAGGGAAGGGGGAGAGCGAAGAGATCGCCAGGGCCGCTTGTCATCGTGAGCGCAGCGAAGGACCCCTGCGGGGATCGGCGTCAGCGGAAGCTTGCACCCCGCGCCGCCGCCGACAGACCTGCCGGCTGTTCCCTGTTCCCTATGCCGTCGGGCACGTAACTTGACGCACGAGTTTCCGTGACTCGGCACCCGGCTCGTCCGCACAGTTCTCGAAAGCCTGATCCCCTGACAATCTCATGAGTTCACCCGGTCGCTCCCGGCGCGATGGCGTTGGCGCATCTGGCGCATCTACCAGTCTGGTGGCTACACGCGGCGTTCTGGAGATCATCTCCGGTGGGAACGGCTTTCTCCGCTCGGTCGCGGAAGGGTTCCAGCCTTCGGGGGATGACGTGTTCGTGCCGCAGTCGACGATCAGGCGCCTCGGACTGAGGACCGGCGATCTGGTGGTGGGCGAGGCGGCGGCAGCCCCTGGGCGGGGGAAGAGCCCGCCGCTGGAGAAGGTGGAGACGATCAACGGGCTGGCGCCCGAGCTGGCCGCCCGCCGCCCCGAGTTCGGGACGCTCCCCGCCTCGTATCCCGACGACCAGCTGATGCTCGAGTGCGGCCTGGTCCGCGGGAAGAAGAACGACTACACGAACCGCATCGTCGATCTGATCGCCCCGCTCGGCAAAGGTCAGCGCGCGCTGATCGTCGCGCCGGCACGGGCCGGGAAGACGATGCTGCTCCAGTCGATCATCGAGGGTATCGCGACGAATTACCCGGACGCCGTGCTGCTCATTCTCCTGGTGGACGAGCGGCCGGAAGAAGTCACGGAGATGCAGATGGTGGGGTACGGCGAGGTGATCGCCTCCTCCTTCGACTGCCCCGCCGACCGGCATGTCGCGGTAGCGGAGATGACGCTGGAATACGCCCGGCGGCAGGTGGAGAGCGGTCGCGACGTGGTGATACTGCTCGATTCCATCACGCGGCTGGCGCGCGCGTACAACGCGAGCGAGCGCGGCACGGGCCGCACCTTGTCCGGCGGGATCGACAGCGGCGCCCTGGAAAAGCCGAAGCGCTTCTTCGGCTCCGCCCGCAAGACGGGAAAGAAGGGGAGCGGCGGCGGGAGCCTCACCATCATCGCAACCGCGCTGACGGAGACCGGTAGCCGGGGCGACGAGGTGATCTTCGAGGAGTTCAAGGGGACCGGCAACGCCGAGATCGTCCTCGACCGCGAAATCGCAGAGCGCCGCATCTTCCCCGCCATCAACATCGAGAAGAGCGCCACCCGCAAGGAGGAGCTGCTGATCGCGCCCGACGCGATCGAAAAGGTCTATCAGCTCCGCCGCGCGCTCCACTCGCTTCCCCCTGTCGACGCCATCCAGCTGCTGATCCGCCAGATGGAAGGTACGAAGAACAATGCGGAGCTGTTGACCAAGCTGGGACGATAGGGAACAGGGGACAGAACAGGCGGGGAGAGCGGACGGAGTGCCCGGCGTCCACGCGGATGCCGGGGTTTCTTTTGGTACGGACCAGTTCCTGGGACGCGCGCCTCGACGGGTTGCGACTACGCGCGGGGCTGTGCGGCGTGTCGGCGTAGATTCACAGTTACGATCGCCCTCGAGAGCTCGGCGAGCGTTCCGACGTCCAGGGTCGGGGAATGCGGAAATACGAGAGGGACGTTCTGGAGCTGTGGAAGCATCTCCTGGGCGGCTCGGGTAAGCAGGACGGGCGCCTGAGGGTCAAGCCGGCGGAGGGCTGCAGCGTCGCTTGCGATGATGACTCTGATGTTGTCCCGCGCCTTGGCGGTCGCTCCGTACATCGAACGTATCCGGTCGCCGAACTCCGCCGTGGCGGCGATCACCGTCAGTCCGCTCGTGGCGACATGCTGTCGAACCGCCGAAATGAGCTCGGGATTGATGCGGATGGTGACGAGCGGAACTCCGCTGGTCCCGATGGCTGCCCGAACCGCCCTCGCGTGGTACTTGGTGGTGACCACGAGGTCGACCGCCGCGATCGCCCCCTTCAAACGTTCGGTGAGCCTCCGGTCGCCGACCTGATGACGATCTGTGGGCCCGATGTAGAACGGTAGCGCGGTAACGCCCGCGATCGCCTCGATCTCCGTGGTGTACGCGACCATCTGGTCGCGGTTCGATTCGACACATGCGCAGCAGAGGCCGGAGCTGTCGAGACCCCGCAGGAGCAGGGAAGAAAGATCCGCCGGGTACATCTTGTGTTGCCACGCTTCGACCAGCACCCCCGCCACGAGGCGCACCGCGTCGGTACCCACGCTATTTGGCATCGACTCGGCCGTGCCGGACGCGAAGATACCGGAGCGACCGCGAATTTCGACCAGGCCCTCCGCTTCGAGCGTGCGATACGCCCTCGCCACGCTGCGATGGTCGCACCTCCTCTCGTGCGCGAGCGTCCGGATACTGGGGAGACGGTCGCCGGGACGAACATGCCCGAGGTGCAGGAGGCTGACCAGCTCGCTCCTCATCTCGTCGAAGAGCAGGCGCTCCGGCGACCGGCGCGCCCGCCGGGGTTGAGGGGGAGGAAGAGGGATGGGCATCGTGTGCTATGGTCGAGAGACAGGCGATCGCGCCGCTGAATTTCTGCCTTGTTCGGCTCGCTCCGGCACCGCCGTCACCGCGGGTCCCTGCTTAGATGGGGAGCGCCGCTGATGCGGCCGGAATACCCATCCAGATCACCGCCGAGTTCCACTCCGCGGTTCGTGATCTCGTATTCTCTGTACGCCTTGCTGTGCTGGCTTCCGCGCATCTTCGCCACCATGATCGCCCTTCCGATTCCCCCCTCTGCTTCATAGTAGCGCAGCATAACCAGCACGTCCGCGAGGAACGAGACGACGTTGGGGGTAAAACGCAGCTCCGAGCTGTCCTGCATGATCTCCATCGTGGTGAGCACCGTGATCCCCACGCCGGTCAATGCTCCGACGAGGCGGTAGAGTGACTCGCGAAAGTCCGCCCTGAAGGTGGGAGCGAGCGCCAGCTCGAAGCCGGATATCGAATCGATCACCACGCGCCTCGCTCCGACCCGGTCCACCGCCTGCCGGATCTCGTAGAGGGTCTCGTCGGGCGAGAGGTCGAGTGGACGTAAGTACAGCGCTTCCAGTAATCCCTCCTGGATCATCCGCAGCAAGGGAAAACCGAGCGCTTCGGCTCTCGCGAGGTATTCCTTCGGGTGCTCCTCGAACACGACCAGCACCCCCGGCTCCCCGCGCTTCCCGCCTTCCGCGATGAACTGCGTCGCAAGCACCGACTTCCCCGATCCGGAGGGGCCGGCGAGAAGAACGGAATCACCGGAGGGGATCCCGCCCCCCATCATCTCGTCCAGCTCGCGGACGCCTGTGGAAGCACGGCCGCTGCGGGTCTCCCGCTCCTGCTCCTCCACGGCGGGCGAGAGCCGCGGAAAGATCTGCACCCCGTCGTCCGTGATCCGGAAGGTGTGCAGGCCGGGCATCGAGCCCTGCCCTCGAACCTTCACCACGTGAATCTTGCGCACGACCGAGTTGTTGTCCGGCACCTGCGACAGCCAGACGATGCTGTCGGCGATGGTGAACACCGCATTGCTGCGGCGATCCGCCTCCTCATACTCGCCGATCAGGAACGAGGTGACCTCCCAGCTCGTCAGGTGGATCGCGAGCCGCTGCAGAAACTGATGGAGGTCCGGCGGTGCGGAGTCTCCGCCACCCACGGTTCCGACCAGCGAGCGGAAGGAGTCGACCACCACGATCTTCGCCTCGCTCTCTCCCACCTCCGCCACGATCCGCTCCAAAACGCCGTCCAGCCCGCGTTCGACCACGTCATCCGTCAGATTAACGAAGCGGACGCTCGTTCCTACCTTCTTCGGGTCGAAGAAGCCGTACTGCTGCTGGTACCGCAGCATCTTGATCGCCGGCTCCCCCAGGATGGTGAAGAAGATCGCCGTGCAACCCGGCCTGGCGTTCTCGAAAACGAACTGGTGAACCAGAGTCGTCTTTCCCGTCCCTGGCTCACCGGCGATCAGGTTGAACGAATACTCCGGAACTCCACCGCCGAGCACCAGGTCCAGTCCGGGTACACCCGTCGGGAGCTTTCGTATCTCGACCCGCTTTCGCTCGATCATCCCTCGATCTCCTCGACGCCGCGCGCCAGATGGGGCCAGAACTTGAACAACGGCTGCAGACCCAGGTCTTCACCGAGAAAAGTGACGAGTAAGATGAAGAGGTGGGTGAAGATCGCCGCGCCGGCCGCGGCGGCTTCCTGGTCGCTTCTGCCCGAGATTGCCTCGCTGAGCGCCGTCAGGCATTCGTGCGGGTCATTTCCGACCGTCACCCCCGCAAGCAGCGGGTGCTCGCGCGTCGCGAGGTGCAGAGCGCGAACCAGAAGGGCGGAGGCGCCTCCGGATCCCAGCGTGGCCGTGAGCTCAGCTCTCAAGCGCTGGCAGACGGACTCCACCGCGGCGGCCGTGGACGCCGGCACGGGCGATTCACCGGCAAGATGGACGAAAAGACGCGCCGAGAGCTCCCGGGCGGCAATTCCGTGCGCCGTCGGTTCGGGGTAGCTCACGAGTTCTCTGTCGATTGGGCAGCCATTGGCGAGAGCTCCGATCCGGCAACCCGGGATCCAAGGAGCCGAGCGGCGGGCGGTCCGTAATGGGTCGGCCGGCGCCAGTATTGCATAATCGAGACCTGCGGGTCAGGAGAGGGAATCCGCAGCGGCCGGGACCTGAAAGGAAGCCATCATGGGGGCACCCGATCTTCGAGAATTCGACCGATCGACCGGTTCCCTGCCGCGCACCGCAATCGAAGGCGAGGTCGGGGGCGCGCCCTGGGCGACGTACTCACCCGCTGCTGCGGGACTCCATCTCCTGGCCGTGGCGAGCAAGTCGCTGGTCGAACCGGTCGACTATGAAAGCACGCTCACCACGATAGCGGGAATGGCGCTTCCGCACCTGGGGTCCTGGTGCATCGTGGACGTGGTGGGCGAGGATGAATCGATGCGGCGCCTCGCCGTTCTACATCCCGATCCGGAGAAGCAGGAACATGCGCGCCGGCTCCAGGCGGGCTGGCCCCCGACCAGGGACGATCCGCTGGGGCTTCCGCTCGCGGCGCGGTCCCGGAGCATTGAAGTGCTGACCAGCGTGCCCGATGAGCTGCTGGTAGCCGCCGCGCGGAGTGAGGAAAACCTGCGCGACCTTCGTGCGCTCAGCATCGGATCGATCATCGTCGTACCGCTCCTGGCCCGAGACCGCGTTCTCGGAGCGATCACCTTCGTGAGCGCGAACGACGGCCACCAGTATACTCACGCGGACGTCGAGCTGGCGGAAGAACTCGCGAGTCGCTGCGCGATGGCGCTCGACAATGCCCGCCTCCTCAGAAATGTCGACGAGGCGCGCAGTCGAGCAGCGCAGTTGAACGAGCGCCTCGTACTCGCGGTCCTGCGTCAGCAGGAGCTCGCCGACGAGGCGCGCAACGCCAACCGCGCGAAATCGCACTTCCTCGCAACCATGAGCCATGAGGTGCGGACGCCGATCAGCGCGATCGTGGCATACGCCGATATTCTGGATCTCGAGATAGCCGGCCCGATCAATGAGAAGCAGCGAGCGTACCTCGCCCGGCTCAAGGACAGTAGCCGACACCTGGTGGCGCTGGTCGACGACGTTCTGGATTTCGCGAAAGTCGAAGCCGGTCGGGTGGTGGTCAAACGCGAGCCGAATAGCGCGGAAGCAGCCATCGAAGCCGCACTCACGCTCGTGGAGCGGCAGGCCGCTAGCGCCGGGGTAGAGGTGCAAGGAACGGCGGGCTCCACCGACAACCTCTATCTGGGCGATGGCCGTCGCGTCCAGCAGATCCTGGTGATACTGCTCACCAACGCGTTGAACTTCACTGATCGCGGTGGTACCATCGCAGTCTCCTGCGGAACGAGCTGCATGCCGGACGCGCGCGCGGCCCTGGAGGGGGCCGGACCGTGGACTTTCATTGCCGTGACAGACAACGGCAGTGGGGTCTCAGAGGAGGATCAAAAGTCCATGTTCAAGCCGTTCGTGCAGGTTGGTGCGGCCAGCGCTCGCCCCTTCGGCGGTTCTGGCCTGGGGCTCGCCATAGCGCTGGATCTCGCGAACCGGATGAACGGAGATCTGACTGTTCGGAGCGCTCTCGGGGAGGGTTCCTGCTTCACGCTCTGGCTGCCCTGTCCATCCGCTCTCGGTTCCGCCACTCGCGACGATCCCTGAAGAGTTCGCCCCGATCCCGGAACTCGGCGGGCTTGAGCCGCGGGCTCGCGCCGCGCTCCGCCCGCTTGCTGCGCCACGGCCTGAGGCCGAACATGGTGATATCGTATTCGCCTGGCGCTTCGTGCGTACTCAGGTGTGGAGGTGGCTGGAATGGCGAAGACGAAGTTCAACATCACGGCTCATTTGCGGGACCGGGTGATCAGCGGGCTTCACCGCGGCCGACTGCGTGGTGGGGACCGCCTTCCGAGCTTCAGGGAGGTAGCGGAGGAGGTTGGGGTCGATTTTCGGCTGGTTTCCGACGCCTACAAGGAGCTGGAAGCAGAAGGGCTGGTGGAGGTGCGTGGGCGGTCGGGGGTGTACGTCGCGGTCCAGGAGCGAATCGGCGGCTTTCTCCTCTCCGAATCCGCGCAGTGGCTGGCGGGGGTGATGGCGGAAGCGTGGAAGCGGCAGATCGCTATCCCTGCGCTGCCGGAGCTGCTACGGCGCTGCACCGACGCGTCCCAGCTCCGGTGCGCGTTCGTGGAGTCGACCGAGGATCATATGCTGGCGTTCTGCGCGCAGCTTGGCCCGGGTTTCGGGCTGGAGTGCGTCCCCGTCTTTCTGGAGTCGGAGCTGGAGCGTAGCGCGCCGGACCGATTAGCCGCCGTTCTGGAGCAGCTGCGAAAAGTCGACCTGGTGATCACGACCGCGTTCCATGCCGCTTACGTGCACGGGATCACCGAGGCGCTGGATAGCCCTCTAGTGGTCGTGACGGCGATCGCCGACATCGCCAAGGCGATCGAGCGCCGCCTCCGCGACGGCCCGCTCACGGTCGTTTGCGCGGACCCGCTGTTCGGAGAGCGCATCCGTCTCGTGTACGGTGGCGAATACAAGGATCGCATCCACGTCGTGCGTGCCGACGATCGCTGGGAGATCGCCCGGCTCGATCCAACCGACCCGGTGCTGATGACGCGCGCGGCCCGCCGCCGCCTCATGGACGACGTGCCGCTCCCCCTTCTCATCCCGCACTCCCCGACCCTCTCCTTCGAGTCAGCCCGCGAGCTCAGCGAGGTGCTGATCCGGATCAATACCGCGAAGCTGGAGAGGGAATAGGAACAGGGAACAGCGGGATGAGAAAGAGGGAAGAGGGAAGAGCCTGCTCAGCAAGCGAAAGGGGCCGGCATCCGGTGACGTCGGCCCCTTCGCGGTGTTTCCCCCTGTTCCCTATTCCCTGTTCCCCAGAAATTCCGGGATCTTGCGCAGCAGATGCGCGGCGTCGACCGGCTTGGGCAGGTACCCCGCGCAGCCGGCGGCGAGGCACGCCTCGCCGTCGCTCTCCAGCGCTCGGCCGGTGATTGCGACTACGACGATGCCACGGGTGGCGTCATCAGCCTTCAGGCGGCGGGTGACTTCGAGGCCGTTGAGATCCGGGAGACCGAGGTCCATCAGGATCAGGTCGGGCTGCTCGCGGCGTGCGGTGTCGAGCGCGTCGCCGCCGTTCGCGGCGAGCGCCACCTCGTAGCCGGTCTCCTCCAGCAGGATGGAGAAGGCGTGGCGGATCGCCTCGTTGTCTTCGACCAGGAGAATGCGTGGCCCCGCGACTACGCGTCCGCTCACGAGTCACCCGCGATGGGGCGCGTCTCGACGGAGGGGATCGTGAAGTAGAAGCGGCTCCCTTTCCCGAGCTCGCTCTCCACCCAGATGTCTCCACCGTGCAGCTGGATGAAGTTGCGTGCGATAGCGAGACCGAGCCCGGTGCCGTGATGGCGGCGAGCGCGGGAGCTGTCCACCTGAGCGAACTCTCGGAAGATCATCTCGTGGAATTGCGGGTCTATGCCGATCCCGGTGTCCGATACCATCACCTCGAGCCAAGACGGGTTACGGGGCGAGCGACGCGTTTGCACGCGGATCTCGCCGTCCTGAGGCGTGAACTCGATCGCGTTGCCGACCAGGTTGCCGAGCACGTGCAGGACCTTGTCCCGATCGGCGAGGGCCAGCGGCGGATCCGAGCAGAGCTCCATGCTGAACCGGATCCGTTTCTTTCGGATCAGCGAGGCGCTCATCTGGTGAACGTCGCTGATCACCTCCGCGACGTCGAA
>JAHWJV010000011.1 GCA_019348265.1 Gemmatimonadota bacterium | reverse complement strand
TAAAAGCGCCTCTGCGTCTGCAGGAAGACCCCGAGTACCCGCTCGGTCGTCGGTGTCTGGTCCACCGTGAGTGACGGCTGCTGCGGGATGTAGCGCGGCTCCCAGCTGGTCACCCAGGAGAAGCCGCTGGGGGTGCGGTACTCCAGCAGGAGTCCCGGGAGGACGGCGGAGGTGCGGCCCTGGGCCGCGAGGAACCAGCGGCTGGTGAGGTAGCGGCCGGCCTCGAACTGGGCGCCGCGGAAGACGTTGAGGTAACCCTGGACGGCCAGCTCGGGTGGGAGCGGCGCGGGAGTGATGTTGAAGACGTCGAGCTTGAGCGCGCGCGTGGTCTGCCACTCGAGCTGGTCGACCACGGCACCGACCGCGGTCGCCCCGAGCTGCTGCATCGCGAGCCCTCCCAGGGGTCCCAGCGGCATCCCGCCGCCGCCCGTTCCGCCGCCGATGCTCCCGCCCGACTCGGGCTGCAGGAGCGAGGAAGAGGACTCCCCGAACGCGAAGTAGCTGAGCAGGTCCGATTCGGCGATGGGGGGCTGCGCGTTACTGGCGATGGTCAGGCGCGGGGCGCGCATCGTCCCGCCGACCAGCAGCTGGATCGCGAAGGCCGGGCGGTTCGGGAGGCGCACCTGCTGCTCCGCCGTCAGCTGCAGGATCGGGTTGATCGGCGCCTCGCCGAGGAAGATCACGCTCCCCTGCGACAGACGGATGCGTCGACCCGCGAAGGTGTACTCGCCGCGCTCCGCGTTGATGGTGCCTTCGAGCGTCAGCGTCTGCGCCGCGCGGTCCATGGCGACCCGCAGCGTCGGCAGGTCGGGCGGGGTGAAGATCTCGACGTTCGCCTGCGAGTTGCGCACCCAGGTGTCGCGGGAGATCTGCACGTCGACGTTGACCCGCATGTTCGCGAGCAGCGGGTTCCCGGTGACGACCCTCAGCGCGGCCGTATCCGCGAGTGCCGTCACGGATGCCCGATCGATCTCGATGCGCTGCAGGTCTTCCGGCTCGGGCGCGTAGATCACGCCGCTGGACAGGCGGACGTTCCCCTCGACCACCGCGGCGTCATACGGCCCGCGCATGGTGACGTCGGCGAAGGCGCGCAGCCGGCCCATCTCGTTGTCGAGCACCCGCGCGTCCTCCGAGGTGAAGCGCAGGTCGAAGCCGGGCTGCGTGGGCGTGGTGAGGTCTAATCCGCCGGTCACGCGGAGCGGCGCGTCCCCGCTGCGGGCGCTGACCGAGTCGACGATCGCCGTGTCGCCCATCAGCCGGACGGTCCCGGCGAGGTCCTCCAGCGCGAGACCCGGCTGCACGATACGCAGTGAGCCGAGATCCAGGTTCACGATCCCGCGCGTCACCGGAGCCGCGCGCGTGCCGCGGACGGACAGGTTGCCCACCACCCTGCCCCGCACGTCCGAGACGGCGTCGGTGAAGCTGGGCACCGACTCGAGCGGCAGGCTGTCGGCGCGCACGTCCAGCTCCAGTGGCGCATCGGCGGCGAACCGCGGCCCGGTCACGCCGGAGAGGGCGAGGTTGATCGGCAGCCGGCCATCGGCTGTCACCAGGACGCGGCCACCCTCGGTCAGACGCGCGTCGCCACGGAGGAGCCGGTTGGCGTAGTCGAAGCGCGCGTCCGCGTCGGGAACCCGCACCGTGTCCACGACGCCGCCCACGAGGCCGGCGGTGCCGGCGATCACCGGGCTGGCGCCGGTGCCGCGCACGTCGGCCGCCAGCGTGAGGCGCCCCCGTACCCGCACCGAGTCCTGCAGCAGCGCGATCACGTCACCGATCTCGAGACGGTCGACGGCCACGCGCAGGTTCGCGGGGCCGTCCTTGGGGATGATGCCGTCGGCGAAGACCCGGCCGCCGTCCGTCGCCTGAAGCTCTATGTCGTCGAGCTCGACGCCGCCGTTGGCGAGGCGTACCGCGCCGGGTCGGGGAGCGCGCCAGAAGGTGGTGTCGAAGCGCAGCGCCAGCTCCGAGTACCGCACCTCGCGGCGCTCCGGCGCGACGCTGAACTCGGCGACCGCGCGATAGTCGCGGCCCGGGTCCTGGCGCACTGCCAGGTCCAGCGTTCCGCCGCCGGCGGCACGCCCGCCGGCATAGCGCACCTTGGCGCCGAGGCTGTCCATGGCGAAGCCCCGAATCTTCACGCTGTCCAGCTGCGCGTCCAGCGTCAGGTCGGAGGCGGCGGTGGGCGCGTTCAGCCACTGGTAGGTAACCAAGCCGCTGCCCACCGTATTGCCGGCCGCGATCAGGTCGCGCATCGTCGCGGTGCCGCGCGCGTCGAAGCGCTTGATGTTGCCTGGGAGCACGCCCTCGGCGTTCAGGCTCCCGGCCAGCGAGTCGGCCGGGAGCGGTCGGACCGAGTCGACCCGCAGCGCCGGCTCGGCCGGCCGGCCCGTCGCGGCGCGCTCCACTTCCGTCGCCCGCGCGACGCGGATGGAGTCCGCGCGCGCCCTCTGCACTGCGCGGGCGACCTCCGCCGGGCGCGGCTGGATGCGCGCGGTGTCCGGCGGGACGAAGCCGGCGAGCTGGGAGAGGGTGTCGATCCGGACGCGGTAGTTCAGCGTGCCGTTCTGGGTCGCGATGAGCCCGAAGCTGCCCGAGACGTCGGCCTGCGCCGACGCGAGTCGCACCGTGCCCTGCTCCACCTGGGCGAGTCCGTTGGCCAGCCGCGTGAGCAGCCGTACGGAGTCGACGCCCGTGGTCCCCACGCGTGCACCGGACAGGTCCGCCGCGATCGTGGCAACCATCGTCGCCGGGGCGGTGCCGCGGCCGACGGCGGACGCGGTGCCGGTCAGCGCCGTCGCCGGGGCCCGCGTCGTCACCGCGCTGGCGTTGAAGTCCCCGAACCGCGCGCGGACGTCGTAAGCCTTCCGTGCGCTGGCCAGGTCGAGACGGCCGGAGGCGTCGATCGTTCCGCCGTCCCGCACCGCGAGCCCGAGCGACAGCGCGAGGTCGCGCATGGTGCCGGTCATCTCGATGCCCCCGGTCGCGCTCCCCCGCAGCCCGGCGGCCGGAGCGAACTGTCCGACGGTGGCGAGCGACAGTGGCAGCGCCCGGACGTCCACCGCGAAGCGTCCCCGGCCCGCCAGAGGCACCGAGGCGGTGCCGACGAGCCGGGACAGGCCCGTGGGCGCCTGGTGCGTCACGTCGCCTTCCACGGCCATCCGTGAGGCCGTGGAGCCGTTCACCGTGGCCCGTCCGGCCAGGAACCCGCCGACGGGGAGCTCCGGGTTGAAGGCGCGCAGCAGCGCGATCTGGAGCGGGTCCATCCGGAGCCGCAGGTCGGTGGCGCGGAAGGCGTCACCGAAGCCTACGCTCCCGTTCGCCACCAGGTGCGACCGGCCGGTCGCGGCACTCTGGTGGACCAGGTCCGCCGACAACCGCATCGCGCTGGTCGTGCCGGTCAGCGTCGTCGCCCCCGCGATGGTCCCGCCGAGCGCGAGGTCCGGCTTGAACGCCCTCGCGAGCGCCACCTGCAGCGGGTCGAAGCGCAGGCGAAGGCCGCGCGCCTGGAACCCGTCGGCGAAGGCGAGGGCGCCGTTGGCGAGCACGTGCGAGCGGCCCGTCGGCTCGCTGTCGTGCACCAGGTCCGCGACCAGGCGCATGTCGGACTGCGTCCCGTCGAGCCGGGCGGTGCCGGTGACCGCGCCACGCAGCGGGAGGTCCGGGTTGAAGGCGCGCGCCAGGGCGATCTGAACGGGGTCGAAGCGGAGCCGGAGGTCGCGTGCGCGGAAAGTCTCGCCGAGCGCGACACCGCCATTCGCGACCAGGTGCGAGCGCCCGGTGTCGCCGCTGCGGTGGACCAGGTCAGCGGAGAGGCGCAGATCGTTCGAAGTGCCGTTCAGTGTGGTGGTCCCCGTGACCGTGCCGGTCAGCGGGAGGTCCGGCTTGAAGGCGCGGGCGACCGCGACCTGCAGGGGATCGAGCCGGATGCGCAGGTCGCGGGCGGCGAAGCTCTCCTCGCGGCGGAGGATCGCGCCGGCGGCGGTGACGCGCGAGCGCCCGACCGCCGACGCCTGGTGCACCAGGTCCGCGCGGAAATTGAAGCCGTCGCGAGCGGTACCGGTCAGGGTCGCCTCGCCGGTGATCGCGCCGCCGACCGGGATGTCACCGCCCCCGGCCGCACTGGCGAGCGCCAGCTGCACCGGCGCGAGCCGCAGGCGGAGCCCCCGCGCACGGAAGCCGCCCGCCGTGCCGATCTCGCCGTCGGCGAAGACGCGGCTGGTCCCGGCCACCCGGTCGACGAAGGAGACGTTGCCGTTCACCTGCAGCGCGGACCGCGTACCGGAGAGCGCGACGCGACCGCCGAGCGTGCCCTGCCGCGGCGGCCGCACCGAGGGCGCAAGACGCTGGATCAGCCGGGTGTCCACGCCGGCGAACCGCACGTCGCTCGGCCCGAAGCTGAGCGAGTCGCCGAACGTCACGTCGAAGTTGCCCGCGAGGCGTGCCGTCTCCACCCTGAGCTCCATCTGCCGCGCAGCCAGCCGGGTGCGCTCACCGCGCTTGTCGACCCCGATGTCCAGCGTGCCGCCGCCGGCCGGCAGCGTCGGGTATAGCCAGCGAAGATCCTGCAGTGCGAGCGGCGCCCCGATGGCCCGAGCGCGAGTGTCGCCCGAGCCCGTGTCGTACGCCCCGTTCAGCGTCAGTCGAGAGCCGGGGAAGACGACCTTCAGGCTCTCGGCGATCAGCGTGTCGCCCGAGCTGACGATCCGACCGGCCAGGTTGCGGACCTCCGCCGCCGGGGGGCGGAAGGGGAGCGCGACCATGCTGAGGCGCGCGACGTCGAAGATCATCGCGGCGCTGTCCGGATGCGTCAGCCGGAGCCGGGCGAAGCGGCCGTTCATCTGCCGGTAGTCCTGCACGCTCTGGAACCCGCCGGGGACGCGTACGACCCAGCGTCGCGTCTCCGGCGACAGCGCCTCCCGGATCGCGCGCTCTCGCTCGGCGCCCGCGAGCGAGTCGGCCGGAAGCCACTCGTTGCGCACCAGCACGCGCCCGCGCACCACGTCCAGGTCGCGAATGGAGACCCAGGCGCCGAAGCCCTGCCGAGTCGGCGGCTTGGTCGTGTCGCTGGGAAAGATGCGGGAGAAGTTCCAGGCGAGCCCCGGCCGGCGGTCGAGTACCACCACCGGATTCACGAGCCGCACGTTGGCGACGTCGATCCGCTGCCGGAGCAGCGCGAGCAGGGAGTAGCGGACCTGGATGGTATCGGCGCGGAAGAAGGGCGCGCCGGTGCTGTCGGTGATCACCAGCCCGTCGATGGTGGCGCCGGTGAGCAGGTTGCCTCTGACGGGGCCGACCTTCACCAGCCCGTGCGCGCTGCTCTGCAGCCGCGAAACGAGAACGTCCCGCACCCGCTGCCGGCCGGGGTTGGTCTGCGTCAGGAAGAGCAGGCCGATCAGCAGGATCGCCAGCACGCCGCCGAGGGCCCCGAGTGCGACCTTCGCCCAGCGCGGCATCAGAAGGCCTCCCCGAGGGAGAGGTGCAGCGTCAGCCGGCTGGTGACCTGCGCCAGGAATCCGGAATGCCCCTCCAGCGGATCGTACCGCTTCTCCGTCTTGAGACGAACGAGGCGGTTGACTCCATCCTCCGTCACCTGCGTGACGACGTGGAGATCCTCCTTGGCCGCCGGCCGTATCCCGAGGTCGATCCGCACCGGCCCGATCGGCGAGCGGTACCGCACTCCGAACCCTGGCGTGACGGCGGTGCGCGCCTCGCCCAGCTCCGCGAGCGCGGGGTCGCCCACCCGCGCGCCGTCCACGAAGACCGCCCCGATGAAATTGCCCCAGATCGGGCGCCGGTACTCGACGCTCATCGCCATCAGCCGCGTTCCACCGATCGGGCGCGGGTTGAACTCGGCGGACGAGACCGGGTTCGGATCGCAGTCTCCCGACACGATGCTGGCCCGTGTGCAGGCGGGGCCGTTTTCCGCGTCCCGAGCGTCGTCGGAGCCCTGAGGCCCGACGAGGACGATCGGGTCGACCGTCAGGATGCGCGGACCGAGCTGATTCTCCGCGAAGCCGCGGACGGAGCGCGCGCCGCCGGCGTAGAAGCGCGTGGTCGGGTGCAGGATCGCGTCGCCCTCGTTCCCACCGACCGCGCTGCCGGTCGTGCTCAGTGCCTTCACCCAGCCGCCCCGCACGCGGCCGGCGAGCGTCGCGCGACCGAGTTGGATGTCGCGGGTGATCTCCGCGTCCGCGCGGTTGTAGCGGAAGTTGGAGGCGGTCAGGCCGGAGGCGTGGTCGAGCCCCAGCCGGATCGTGTACCCCGAGGTCCGCACGAGCTGGTCGTCGACCCGGTCCATGAAGCCGCTGACCGAGAGCGGAGAGAGGCTCTGGCGCCCCTGCAGCGCCCCGATCGTGGGCTCATCGCACACGCCGTAGTTGACGCAGAAGTACACGTCGCCGGCGAGCACCGTGTTCTGCTCGTACCGGTAGACCAGGCTCAGCGGAGCGCGCCGGGCGAGGTTCTGCGTGAAGGTGACGTTCGCGCCGTAGCCGCGGTCCACCACCACGCCCGGCTCGACGCGCCGGTGTGTGAAGACGCCGAGCCCCAGCGAGTTGCTCGCCGCCGGGAACGAGGGCTGGGTCAGCTGAACGCTCGCCTGCCAGGTGGGCCGCAGAAAGGCTTCCTCGGTCAGCCCGGAAGGCGAGCCCGGCGCCCCCTCTCGAAAGGGGAAGTTGCCCTCGAGCCGCTTCGCCAGCAGCCGTCCGAGGACGCCCGTCACGTCGATCCGGCGGCCGCCGCCGAACCAGTTGTACTGCGTGAACTGCGCCTGCGTCTGCAGAAAGTCGATGGTGGTGAAGCCGACCCGCGCGCGGAGCATTCGGAAGGGCGCCTCGCGGACCTCGACCCGTACGGTCTTCGCGGTGTCCGCCTGCTCGGGCACGTCCACCAGCGCCTGCTGGAAGAGCCCGGTCAGGTGCAGCGCCCGCTGCGACTCCGCGGCCTCCATCGGGCGGTACAGCCGGCCCTCGCGCATCGGCATCGCGTCGCGCACCGTGCGGTCCGACACCCGCTCGTTCCCGTCGACCAGAATCTGCCCCACCGTGGTGCGCCGGCCCGGCTCGAGCTGCACCTCCACGATCGCGTTCAGGCTGTCCAGCAGCCGCGCCGTGTCACGTACCACCGCGTCCCCATAACCGCGCGCCCAGAAGGCTTCCAGCAGCCGGACGCGCACGGTGTCCATCTCCAGCACGTTCAGCGGCTGCCCCGTATCAGGCAGCTCGGCGTTCCGAATCTGACGCCCGGCGAGCTCCGGATCACCCTGCCGCAGTTCCACCGCGCGGACGATGGTCGGCGGACCCTGCGCCACGTCGAAGGTCACCCGGACGCCGCTGCCCGTGCCGCTCGGCTCCACCGCCGTGGCGACCGTCGAATGACGCCACCCGCGGCGCCAGAGGTGGACCCGGATGCGCAGCTCGTCATGTGGCAACGCTCGTGGCTCGATGTCGTGCTTCTCGACGAAGAAGCTGGTCGTGGTGAACCAGCAGAAAGGCTTGAAGAAGATGCTGCGGCAGCGCGACGCCTTGGTGACCAGACCCCGGCGCAGCTCGTTCATGTCGACCCCGGTCACCCCCCGGATCACGACCGCGTCGACCCTCGGAGTGTCCTCCCGAAAGGGCGACCGCTGCGCGGATAGCGGCCCCACCCCAGCAAGGATGGAAGCCGCGAGCGCCAGCGGAGCGACTGCGGTTCGGAGTCGCAGCATCAGCGTGCGACGGTGCGAAACCTCTTCGGGATCATCGAGTCACCGGGCGCACGACGGCCACACGGACTACGGCGGGACGCGGTCGTGCTCCATGCAAAATGGATGTGGGACTTCAATTAAAACAAAAGTTGTGCGATTCCTGTGCCAGGGGCAAGGTGCCCGACGCGCAGCGCGGGGCGGCGTTCCCGCGTGCCATCATTCGTCCCCGCAACAGCATACAAACCTTCTACTCGCACGCGTCTCGCCTCGCGGGGGCCTCCATCGGCCCCCGGGCACCCGCCCAGTCCGGCACGCGGCGCGGCCCTCACCCCCCGGGCAGCCGGCGGAGACGGGCTCGCCGCCGTGTAGCCGCGACTTCAGCCGCAGGCCCGGTACAGCCGCCCTGCTGCCCCACATCGCGTCCCCTCCGGGATTCGCGCCTTCCGAGCTACCGCCGCTGGCCCCCAGAGCCGCACCGCCACGTATTCGATACCCCGGGTGTACGGTTGTTTGGGCGTCGCTCCGGGTAGTCCGGAGAGAGCGCCCCGTCCTCGCAACCGGAGGGTTCGACATGGCAGCGACCGCGACCACCAGGACGGCGGCCCGGATCGACCGACGGCTGATCCGGGCCGTGATCGAGAAGGTTCACTCGGAGCCGATCCATGGATCGCCACGGCGTCTGCGGTTCCGCAGCGGCCCGACCAACGAGATGGCCGAGGTGCGGTTCGGGGACGGCCACAGGCTGATGATCAAGCGCGCCCGCCACCGGTGGGCGGCTGAGTGGTACACGGCGTCGAGGCTCTCTTCGGAGCTTCTGAAGCACCGCGCGCGGCTGGTGGTGCCGACGCCGCTGGAGCTCCCGGATGATCTAGACAGCCAGCCCCTTGAGGCGTACTGGAGGATCGACCTGCCCACCCTGGCGGAGGTCTGGGGCACTCTGTCGGAGGAGGATCGCTGCCGCGCGATGCGCAGCTGGGGCGCGCTGCTCCGCCGCGCGCACACCGTGCGGCTGCCGGGACACGGCGCGCTCACGAAGGCGATGCACGCCGAGGTGCCGCTCTCGCAGCATCTGGCGGAGGATCTCGGGGGCCGGCTCATGCCGGCCGTCGCCGCGGGGTGGCCGAAAGGCCGGCCAATGCTGGAGATCCTCCTGGGCGCGATCCCGGACGTGCAGAAGCGGGCGGGTGAGGAGGCGGTGCTCCTGCACGGGGACCTGCATCCGGGGAATGTGCTCTGCGAGACGGGGGAGGGCGGGCCGCGGTGCGTTGGCCTGCTCGATCTGGAGACCGCGCTGGCCGGTCCGCCGGAGTACGACCTGGCTCGCCTCGAGGTGCTCGGCACGGAGCTGCTCGGAGGATCATTGGGGCCGGAGTTCCTGGAGTGGCTCTACCGGGGCTACGGATCCCGAGCCGACCCGGCGGTGCTGAGCTTTTTCCGCGTCCTGCACTACCTGAACCTGGGTTACCACGCCGCGCTGGTGGGGCTCGACGCCCATGCGGCGGAGGTCGCCGCGGCGGCCGAGCGGGAGGCGGCCGGGTTGCGGGAGCGCCTGTGGGAGCCGGTCGCGTGAACGGGGAGGCGGAGGAGGCGGACCTCGCCTGACGCGCGGCGGCAGGCGCGGGTTCCCCGCTCCGGCGCGGAGACCGCCCCCGCCGCCCTAATAAACCACCCCCCTCACACGTCCGGCCGTACCAGCCCCTCGAAGTGGGGCGATTTTTCGAAGATGCACCCGCTGCGCGCGTAGAAGTCCTCCCCGAGCTCGAACACGCCCCGGCTCACCCGCCGCCACGACGAGTTCGCGCAGGGGTGGTAGCTCTCCATCTGCTTCCAATTCCGGTACTGCTGGTGGCCATTGGTCTCCATCATCCCGACGGTCATGCCGGGGAAGGGGGCGAGGCGCGCGGCGACGTTCTTGTTCCAGTCGACGAGGATCGGGTTGACGGTGAGGTCGGCGGCCATGCAGTGGACGCCGCGCTCGTGTGAGAGCTGCGCGATCTGCAGGGTGCGGCTGAGCGTTTTGGCGATGCCCTTGAGGGCCATGCCGCGGTAGCCGAGGTCGAAGCGACGGCTGGCCTCGGCGAGGGTGGTGGCGCTCTCGTCGGCGGCGATCAGGACGGGGAGGTCGCCGACGGGGGTCTCGTTCTCGGCGCCGAAGGGCTCCTCGACCACGACGATGCGGTCGAGGATGCCGAGCTTCCGCGAGTGGTCGAGGAGGCGGAGCAGGGTGTCCTTGCTCTCGTAGCGGCTGTTCGGATCGAAGTCGTAGCGCAGCCGGCCGTCGGAGGTGTGCGGGGTACGGAGGTGGTCGATGGCGCGGACCACCTCGGTGAGGCGGGTCATGTCGCGCTGGATCATCTCCTCCTGCGTGCCGGGGTGGCCGAGCTTCATCTTGATGATGAAGTAGCCCTCCTCGGCCGTCTTCTTGACCTCCTCGACGGGGAGGGCGAAGGTGACGGAAGGGAGGCTGGCGACCTGGCGGTGCCGGTGCGAGAGGCCCGGACGATAGCGCGCCGGGATCATCTGGTCGAAGGTGGTGAAGCCGTTCTCGGCGGCGTGGAGGAGCCAGGCGGCGTTGTCTACCGGGATCAGGGCGTTCGTCACAAACGCCGGGTGTAGCGCGGGAAGGCCGGTGATCTTCTGGGCGTAGGCGTAGAGCTCGTCGAAGATCCCCTCGAGCATGTCGATTGGCGTGCCGAACGAATTCCCCTCGATCATCTGCAGGGCGCGGTCGGTGACGGCGAACTGGAGCGAGTTGCCGCCGCTCTCAGAGAAGTGCTCCAGCACCGTCGGATCGCACCAGAGGACGTTCTGGGTGCCGAGCCCGACCTTAGCGACCCCCGACTCGCTCTCCAGCAGCGCCGCGCTCTGCCAGAACTCGGTCATGTAGCCGCCCTTGAAGCCCGATGGTCGTACGAGCGGCTCCCGCTCGAAGGTGGCGGTGGCGCGGCGGACGCGGAACGGCGCGGGGGTGCCCGGCACCGACGCGGCGCGGGCGTCCGCCGCGGACGGGAGGCTAAGCGCGCCCAGGCCGGCGAGTGCTCCGGCGCGGGCGATGAAGTCGCGGCGGGAGAGGGGCTGGCTGACGCTGCGGTGCATGGTTGTGCGCATGTAAGGGGCGGCTACGACGGCTCGGCGGAAGGCCACAGGCGCTGCCGCCGAGCCGCCGCCGTGTCGGGGGCTTCGTTCGTGTCAGCGAGATTCCGCGCGGGCGGAGCGCTCACTTCGCCTGCGGAGGGAGGTCCGGGTACTCGCGCGCGAAGCACTCGGGGCAGACCCCGTGGCTGGTGGAGGTCCACTGGTCGAAGTACTCCCTGAGCTCCTCGGGGATCTCGCGCCAGCGCTCGTCCGGAGCGCGGACGCGGTGGCAGAAGCTGCAAGCGGGCACTGAATCCATCCCCTGGATGCGGCGGCGCAGGTCGGCGTCGGAGCGGGTGGGCTGGCCCTCGCTCAGGTCGCGGATTGCCTCGGCCCCGCGGGCGACCAGCTCGTCCGCCGCGGTTCGGGCGGCGGAGGCGAGGCGGTCGGCCTCGCCCGCGTCTCCAGTCGGGCCATCGTTTTTCTCCAGGAGGAAGTGGATGGCCTGGACCAGGGCGTTCGGCGCGACCGGCTTGGTGAGCACCAGGTCGCAGCCCGCCCGGAGGGCGCGCTCCTGCACGTCAGGGCTGGCGAGGGCCGTCAGAGCCAGGATGGGGAGCTTCGCCGTGGCCGGGTCCGCGCGGAGCTGCGCCGCGGTGTCGTAGCCGTCCCGCTTCGGCATCATGATGTCGAGGACCACCAGGTCGGGGCACTCCTCGCGCACCATCCAGAGGCACTCGTCGCCGTCTTCCGCGACGCGGACATCGAAGCCGCGGAAGCGGAGGACGTCGCGGAGCATGTCGCGGAGGATCTCTTCGTCCTCCGCGAGGAGCACCCTCGGCCGAGCTGCAGGTGATCGTCCCAAGTTCCCCGGTCCGTGCGGGTTGAGTTCCTCAAATTAACCGCACGGACGGTGCCTCAGGAGGGGCCGCGCCGAACCGGCCACCAGGCTCCACCCCGCGAGATCAGAACGCGTAGCCGACGTTGACGATCCGGAAGGTGGGGATCACCTCCAGCCCGAAGTCCTCGTCGTCGGCGCCGATCAGCCGCTTCAGGCCGAACCCGAGACCGACGTAGAAATTGTCGTTGACGCCCAGGATCCAGCTGCGGTTGATGTCGAAACCGTACCCGGGATAGGTACCCTGGTCGGGGACATTGGTGAGGCCGACCTTGGCCCCGAACGCCCATCCGTTCAGCGGCCGGCCGGACGGGTAGAAGCGCCAGAAGACGTCGGCATTCAGGTAGTCCTCCTCGCCCTCGGTGATGAAGGAGCCGCCGAACCCGGCGGTAGACGACTGACTGACGACCCGATCGTACTCCGCGTTGAAGACGTTGAGGATGAGGCCGAACGGATTTGCGGAGATCACCTGCTTCGGGGCCGTGACATCGATCTCCTGCGAGTGGGCCGCGCCCGTTCCGGCGAGGAGGCCGAGCGCGGCGCAGGCCATGGTGAAACGTTGAATGCGATTCATCATTGATGCTGGTTCGAGTGAGCGCGTTCGCGGCTCGCGGCGAGCGGCGGCCGGAAGAGTAGGGACGCGGGTCACCGCGCGGCAAGGCGCGGTAGAACGAGGCGCGCGACGCGCCGGCGCGGGGGCGTCTCTCATGGGGTGGTACGTTGTCTGCCACGCCCGCTCGAGTCTCACAACCCGCGACGGGCATGATCATCGACTGCCATACGCACCTGAACCGCTATTTCGAGGCGGTGCCGCCCACGCTCCGCGAGCGTTACGAGCGCCTGCTGATCGAGATGGAGGCGAACCGGGTGGATTATTCGCTCATCCTCTCCTCCTTCTGCGTCACGCCGGAGCGACCGAGCACGCGGGAGCTCGTGGATCTCGTGGACGGCGACGCGCGCGTCGGCATCGTCGCGGGACTGAGCCGGGCGCGTGGGTTCGCGCGGGACATCCCCGAGCTCCGCGAGTTCCTCGAAGAGGGGCGCATTCGGGGGCTCAAGTTGTACCCGGGATACGAGAGCTTCTACCCTCACGACCGGGAGCTCCACCCCGTCTACGAGCTCGCCGGCGAGTTCGACGTCCCGGTGATGATCCACTCGGGCGATACCTTCACCCGCACGGCGAAGGTGAAGTACGCGCACCCGCTGGAGATCGACGAGGCGGCGGTGGACTTTCGGGGCGTCACCTTCCTGATGTGCCACGTCGGGAGCCCCTGGTTCGCCGACGCGATGGAGGTGATCTACAAGAACGAGAACGTCGTGGCGGACATCTCCGGCCTGACGCTCGGAGAGTTCGCCCCCCGCTTCGAGCGCTTCGCGGTAGCCAAGCTCGGCGAGCTGATCGCCTTCATCAACGATCCGGCCAAGCTGCTCTTCGGCACCGACTGGCCGATCGCGGACACGGCCAGCTACCTGAGCTTCGTCGACAAGCTCGCCCTGGAGCCGGAGGAGAAGGAAGGAATGCTGTGGCGCAACGCCGCGCGCGTGTTCAAGGTGCCGCAGAAGGTGGGGACGGAGAGGGCGGATGGCGGACGGGACTGAAGAGCTGCGTCCGATCGAGATCCTGGACGACCGGAACCCGCTCGCCAGGCAGGCGGTGAAGCTGATCCGGGAGTCGATCGGCGACGTGCAGTCGACGGCGGATCTGCTGTCGGAGCTCGAAGAGCGGCGGCGTGGACTCCCCACCGGCGGCGACTACCATCTGATGGGGCTGATCGGCCCCGACGGGCGACTCGCCGCCGCCGCCGCGGGGGTGTACCTCGCCGCATCCAACGCCGGGTTCGTCACCTACCTCGCCGTCCGCAGCGATCAGCGCGGCAACGAGCTCGGCCGCGACCTACGCGCGCACCTGGTGGAAGCGCTCCGCGCCGACGCCCGACAGACACGCGGCGAAGATCTCGCCTGGGTCGTCGGCGAGGTGCGCCAGGAGAGCCGCTGGCTCGCCACCCTGATCGAGAGTGGCGGCGCCGTTCCGTTCGACGTCGGCTACTTCCACCCGTGGCTCCCCCGCTCCGCCGAGGGCCGCTACATCCTCTACCGCGAGCCCGTGGCCGACCGTCGCCCCGAAATCCCCTCCGAGGAGGTGCTGCGCCTGCTGTACCTCATCTGGCGCCGCGCGTACCGCATCGACCATCCGCTGCAGAGCGACACGTTTTGCTACATGCTGGAGCAGCTGGAGGGGAAGAAGTCGTCAGTCTTTACAGTCTGCAGTCTCCAGTCTGCAGTCTTTCGGACCGTGTCAGGCGCCAGCCCTCAGTGACGACTGACGACTGCAGTCTTCTTCACCCCACCCGCTCCCCACCCGCGTACACGTTGAACGACCCCTCCCGCAGAAAACCCACGAGCGTCATCCCCACCTGGTCGGCGAGCTCCACGGCGAGGCTCGATGGGGCAGAAACGCCGGCGAGGATCGGCACGCCGGCGCGCGCGGCCTTCTGCACCAGCTCGAAGCTGAGCCTACCGCTGACCAGCATCAGGCGAGCCTGGACTGGGAGCTCGCCCGCTAGCAGCGACGCGCCCACCAGCTTATCCATCGCGTTGTGCCGGCCGACGTCCTCCCGGACGCGGAGGAGGTCGCCGGTGAGGTCGAAGAGAGCGGCGGCGTGCAGGCCGCCGGTGGAGTCGAAGAGCTTCTGGGCGGCGCGCAGGCGGGCGGGGAGCGTTAGAAGCGTCGCGGCGCTGACGCTGACCTCGCTGGCGATCGGAGCGCATCCCACCGCCAGCGCGGCCTCGATCGACTGCTTGCCGCACACGCCGCAGCTGGAGGTCGTATAGAAGTTCCGCTGCAGTGAGACGTCGGGAGCCGGAGCTTGCGGCGCGACGTGGACCGTGACGCGGTTGTAGCGCTGCTCCCCGTCGACGCAGTAGCGGATCGCGAGCACGTGCGAGGCGTCGTCGAGAACGCCTTCGGCGAACAGGAATCCGGCGGCGAGCTCGAAGTCCGCGCCGGGCGTGCGCATGGTGACGGAAGTCGGCAGGATCGTGCCGTCGGCGCGCGCAACGCGGATCTCCAGCGGCTCCTCGGTCGCGAGCGCGTCGCGGCCCTCGGATCGCGCGATGAGCCCACCCTTCACGCGCACGCGCTCTATGCCGCGGCGGGTCACGCTCCCCTTGCGTCGGCGGGGTGCCGGGATCGCGGGCGGCCGCGCTTGCGACGTGGTGGCAAGCGGATCGGGCATGGGTCTGCTCAACTCTCCGGGGCGGTGATCTGGCGCCCCAGGGCGGCGCGAGCGGCGTAGTAGCCGCACATCCCGTGCACCGCGCCGCCGGGCGGTGTCGAGGCGGAGCACACGTAGAGGCCGTCCACGGGCGTAGCGTAGGGGACCCGCTGGAGCGCGGGGCGGAAGAACACCTGCCGGAGCATCATCGCCCCGGCGCTGATGTCGCCGCCGACCAGATTCGGGTTGTGTCGCTCCAGTGCGCTCGGGTTCATGGTGCTGCGGGCGATGACGACGTCTCGAAAGCCAGGGGCGAAGCGCTCGATCTGCGCCTCGATCGCCTCCGTCATGTCGACGTCGTTGCCGAAGGGTACGTGGCAGTATGCCCAGGCGGACTGCTTCCCCGTTGGCGCGCGCGAGGGGTCGAAGAGCGTGGGCTGCACCAGGAGCACGAAGGGCTTCTCCGGGACCTCGCCCGCGAGGGGCGCAGCCTCTGAGGCGGCGATCTCGTCCAGCGTGCCGCCCAGGTGCACCGTCGCCGCGCGGCGGCACTCCGGGTTTCGCCAGGGGATCGGCTCGCTCAGCGCCCAGTCCATCTTGAACGACCCGGCCCCGTAGCGATACCGCTCCAGCGCGCGACGGTAGCGTCCGGACAGCCGGTGGCCGGCGATGCGCAGCACCTGCCGCGGTGTCAGGTCGAGCAGGATCGTATGCGTCCCCTGGAGCTCGTCGATGTTCTCGACCGGAGCACCCGTGACGATCTCGCCGCCGAGGGAGCGCAGGTGCGCCGCCAGCGCGTTCGCGATGCTCTGCGAGCCACCCCGGGCGATCGGCCAGCCGACCGCGTGCCCGGCGGCGGCTAGCGTCAGGCCGAAGGCCGAGGTGGGGCTCCGGGTGAGCGGGACCATGGAGTGCGCCGCGTTTCCGGCGAAGAGCGCGCGGGCGCGGTCTCCCTCGAAGCTGCTCCTGGCGAGGCTGTAGGCGGGACGCAGGCCGTAAAGCCCGAAGTGCGCCAGCATGAACGGGTGGTCCGGGAACTCCAGCGGGCCGAGGACATCCTCGGCGAGCACCAGCCAGCGATCCACCCAGCGCCCCAGCAGCTTCTTCCAGGCGCGACCGTCCGGGCCGAGCGTAGCACCCGTCTCCTCGAGGGAACGTTCCAGGAGCGCGACAGAGCCGTCATCGAAGGGATGCGCCAGGCAGGCGGGGGAGTGCACCCATTCGAGCCCATGCTCCTCGAGAGGGAGCGTGCGGAAAAAGGGCGATGAGACCGCGAGCGGATGCACGATGGAGCAGACGTCGTGGAGAAAGCCCGGGAGCGTGAGCTCCTCCGAGCGCATCCCGCCGCCCAGCGTGTCCGCCGCTTCCCGCACGACCACCGAGCGGCCCGCCTGCGCCATCGCAATCGCCGCGGACAGCCCGTTGGGGCCGGAGCCCACCACCGCATCGTAGCGTTTCACGCGCTCGCTCCGGCGCCCGGGAGCGGCTGCGCCTGCTCGACGCTATCGTAGTCGAAGCGGCCGCCGCTCGCCGACGGCTGAACGGTGATGACGACGAACTTGGAGGTGGGCGTGTTGCTCCGCTCCGCCACGCTCTCGATCGGTACGAGCACGTTGGTCTCGGGGGAGTAGGTCGCCGCGCACCGTCGCGGAATCGGGAACTCCACCACGACGAACTGTCGAGCGGTGCGACGCTTCCCCCGGAAGTGGCTGGTGAGGTCTACCACCTCCCCCGCTCTGATCCCGAGGGCGCGGATGTCCTCGGCGTTCATCATCACCACGCGGCGCTCGTTGAAGATGCCGCGGTAGCGGTCGTCCAGGCCGTACACGGTGGTGTTGAACTGGTCGTGGCTGCGCATAGTCATCATGATGAGCTGCCACGGCTCCAGCTCGACCCGATGAATCGGGTGGACGGTCAGATTCGCTTTGCGCGTCGTGGTCGTGAACTCGCGGCGGTCTCGGGCCAGGTTCGGCAGGTAGAAGCCACCGGGCTCGCGGATGCGGCGGTTGAACTGTTCGAAGCCGGGGACCACGCGCTCGATGTGCTCGCGGATCCGATCGTAGTCGGCGACCAGCGCCGACCAGTCGACCGTGCTCCGCGCGCCCAGTGTGGCTTCCGCGAGCCGCGCGACGATCGCGGGCTCGCTCAGCAGTCGATCCGACACGGGCTCCAGCACTCCCCTGGATGCGCTCACCACCCCCATCGAGTTCTCGACGGTGACGAACTGCAGCCCCGTCGCCTGCACGTCCTTTTCGGCGCGGCCGATGGTGGGCAGGATCAGCGCCTGCCGGCCCGTTACGAGGTGACCGCGGTTCAGCTTGATGGAGACCTGCGCGGTAAGCCGGCAGCGGCGCAGCGCCTCGGCGGTGTACTCGGTGTCCGGCGTCGCGGAAAGGAAGTTCCCGCCCATCCCGAAGAACACCTTCACCTTCCCCGCGTGCATCGCCTTGATCGACTCGACCGTGTCGTACCCGTGGTGGCGCGGCGGGTGGAAAGCGAACTCCGCCGCGAGCCGATCGAGAAAGCTCTCGCTCACCCGCTCCCAGATGCCCATCGTGCGGTCGCCCTGCACGTTGCTGTGTCCGCGCACCGGGAGCGCACCCGCGCCGGGCTTGCCGATGCTCCCCCTGAGCAGAAGCAGGTTCACGCACTGCTGGATGGCGGCGACCGCCTGCGGCTGCTGCGTGAGGCCCATCGCCCAGCTGATGATGATCCGCTCCGCCGCCATCACCATCTCGGCCGCGCGCCGGATCTGCTCGCGGGCGATGCCGCTCTGCTCGACGATCAGCTCCCAGGACTCCTCGCGCAGGTCCGCCACCAGCGCATCGTACCCGTGCGTGTGGTCGCGAATGAACTCGTGGTCGAACGCGGTGCCCGGCCGACGCTCCTCCTCCTCCAGCAGCTCCTTCAGGATCCCCTTCATCATCGCTACGTCTCCGACCACACGCACCGGGACGAACAGGTCGGCGAGCTGCGTCCCCGCTCCGATCAGAACGTCGAGGGCGCGGAGCGGGTGCTTCAGGTCCTGCGGGTGCTTGAAGTGGTTGAGCCCCGTCTCCGGCAAAGGGTTGATCGCGATGATCTTGGCGCCGTTCCGCTTCGCCTGCTGCAGAGCGGTCAGCATGCGCGGGTGGCAGCTGCCCGGGTTCTGACCGACGCTGATGACGAGGTCCGTATTCACCAGGTCGTCGAGCGTGACCGTGCCCTTCCCGACGCCGATCGTGTCGGAAAGCGCGGCACCGCTCGACTCGTGACACATGTTCGAGCAGTCCGGAAGGTTGTTCGTCCCGAACTGCCGAACGAAGAGCTGGTAGAGGAAGGCGGTCTCGTTGCTGGTGCGACCGGAGGTGTAGAACGCCGCCTCGTCCGGTGAGTCCAGCCCCTTGAGCTCAGCGGCCATCAGACGGAACGCTTCGTCCCACTCGATGGGCTCGTAGTGCGTCGCCCCGTCGCGCAGGACCATCGGCTGCGTGATGCGTCCCTGCTTCTGCAGCCAGAAGTCGGACCTGCGCGAGAGCTCGCCGACGCTATAGCGGCGGAAGAACTCGGGCGGGATGACCCTCCGCGTGTTCTCCTCTGCGGTGACCTTCACCCCGTTCTCGCAGTACTCCGCCATGAAGGCGCGGTCCTTCGGCGCCGGGTCCGCCCACGCGCAGCTCTGGCAGTCGAAGCCGTCGGGCTGGTTCAGCCTGGAGATCATCTTCAGCCCATCCACGATCCCGAGCTCCTTCACCGCGTACCGCATCGCGACCTGCACGGCCTTCAACCCCGCGGCGGTCTTCTTCACCTCGCCGGTCCTCAGCGCGGTGAACCCTTCCGGCGTGACGGCGAGCACGTCGCCGTGATCGGCCTCGTCGCCTCGCGTCGATCGCGGCTCCCCCCGAGTCTCCAGCTCGCGCCCGATCTGCTCCTCGTCCCGCAGCCCCATCTTGGCGGACTCCCAGGAGTTCGCCTGCTCGTCGCTGGGCCGGTCTCCGCGCAGCGCTCCGCCGGCGGGGTCGGCGTCCGCGCGAGACTCCAGCTCGTCGCGTTCCTCGGGGTCGATGTTGCCGCGTTCCGTCATCTCTGCGCGGGGTCGGCGTGAGTGGGGGTGCTCGGCCGACGGCCGTGTGCCCGGCCGCCGGGTTCACCGCCGGACTCGGCGGGCAATTTCCATACTTCCGCCCTCACGCGCGATGGCTAGATGACGCCAGGCTCGACGCATCTACTGAGAACGACCGTTCGCGGACCGGGTGCGCGCAGCCATCCGATATGTGTCCGCGTCTCGTTCGCCCCGGTCAGATCGGCGGCTCGGAGCGGACCGGACTCACTGGCCGTGGCCCCATGGTACACTTCCGGCGTGCATGGATTGGCCTCAGGGTATACTCTGTAGTCAACCGGGTGCAGCGTTTCGACGAGCGTGCGAGGGGGCGCGCGTCGGAGCAGGCGCGCGCGCGCCGTGCGTCACGACCCGACAGCGACCTCATCCAAATGGCACCCACGCGGGGGATTGGCATCCGTAGCGCGACCTCCACGGCGGCGCGCGAGCTCGTCTACCGGCTGACCGAGCGGCTGGAGGTGCCGTTCAGCCTGACCAACGAGGAAGGGGTGGTGCTGGCGTCGAGCGGAGCGCGCGCGCTGGGCCAGATCGATCTGCACGCGCTGATCGCGCTGCGCGAGCAGCGGACGGTGGAGATCGAATCCCCCGAGGTCAACGAAGCGGATCTCCTCAACCGGATCCTGCACTCGCCGGTGTCCGAGCAGGCCGGCTTCCTCGCCCCGGGCGCCGGGGTGTACGTCCCTCTCCAGGTCGACGACCGGCCCTTCGGAGTGCTCATCGCCCACGGAGCCCCCGCGGACGTTCGCACCCTGGTTTTCTCCGCCGCGGCCGCGGCCGGAATGGGGCTCGAGTTCGCGCGCGGCGCGTCGGTCAGCGCGCGAGACAGCATCGGGCCGGACCTGGCGCTCTACTCGCTGCTCCGGGGCTCACCCGCGGAGATCCGCCGTGCGCGGCTCATCGGAAAGGTGGTGGGGTGGGACTTCAAGCAGCCGCGGGTCGTCATCGTCGCTCTCCTGGCATCGCCGCAGGGGTCCACCGCCGAGTTCACGGCCGCGGATTACGGCACGATCCAGCGACTGCTGCACGCGATCGCACCCGGTACTCCGTCGGGCGTCCTGCGCGGTCGCGAGATCGTCATCCTCCCGGAGGTCGCCCCGCTGGCCCCGCAGTCGGAGCCGTTGCAGCTCGCGCACGATCTCCGGGAGGCGCTGGACGCGGAGGGGATCCGCGTGACCTGCGGCGTGGGGCAGGCGTATACCGGAGCGGCTGTCGTCACCCAGCTCCGCCGCTCCTACCGCGAGGCACTCTATGCCGCGCGTCACGGCGGACAGCGCGCCGAGCCGGTCCAGGCGGCGCGCGGCGACGACGACGGTCCAGCCGTCGGCGGCGAGCCGGCGGGTCGTCGCGGCGCCGATGCCGCTGCTGCCTCCCAGGACGAGGGCGGTCCGGGCGCTCACCGGCACACCGCCTCGAGGGCGGCGGGGCTGCCTTGCAGGGCGGTGCGCTGCATGTGGTGCAGCACGGCCCGCAGGCCGGCCTCCTCCACGCCGCCGCCGGCCCGGCCGGGCCCTCCGTGCACCAGCTGCGGCATCGGCGTGCCGTGGCCGGTGCTCTCCGCGGCGCAGTCGCGGTCGAGCAGCAGCATGCGTCCGTGGTAGGCGCCGGCGCCGAGGACCACGTCGCGGGCGAAGTCG
>JAHWJV010000119.1 GCA_019348265.1 Gemmatimonadota bacterium | reverse complement strand
GATCAGCCCCAGTGCGACGATCCCCAGCAACCACGGACCGGATGGCTGCTCGCGCAGACTGCGCAGCGCGCCCCCCACGCCGCGCGCTTCGCCCGGACTCGTGCGGAGGGCGGCCAGCAGCAGGAACCCACCCATGATCGCGAACACCACGCCTCGCGCCGCCAGCCCAGCCCGACCGGCGCGGACCACCCAGCGCCTGGATTCCGCGCTCAAGCTGCCGATCGAGAGCTGATCGTCGAGCTTCACCCGGTATGCATGGCGAAGCTGCTGAAGGCCGAAGCCGGCGATCACGAGTCCCACGAGCGCGATCAGCCAGCGGCCGAAGGGCCGGGACATCACCTCGGCGGTCCAGTGGCTCGCCTGGTCGCCCTCCCCGGCTCCTGAGCCGCCCATGGCGAGCCGCACCGCCTCCACGGCTAGCGCGGCGTGGATCAACCCGCTCACCGCGGTCGCCGCCCGCTTCGCTGGCTTGTCGTTTTCGGGGTTCAGCCCGGCCGCGACGAAGCGCCAGATCACGTACCCGATCAAGCCCACCGCGACGAGCGCGATCAGCAGTCGCCCGAACGGCTGCGAGACGATGCTGCGCAGGGCGCCGCCGGAATCCGTCGCCTCGCCGTCCCCCCTGGCGGCCTGCACGGCCAGGATCCCGATTACGATGTACACGATCCCATGGGCCGCGTAGCCGAAGCGGGCAAGCTTCTCGATCCACGGCGCGGCCTGACGTGTGGCATCGCGCGCCCCCTGCTCGATCCGGTCGAGCGCCGGCTCCGCCAGCGACATGCCTCTTTCCTGGTGCGAGGAGTTTCCTGCGGAAGCCTCCTCCATGGGAAAGGACCGTGCCAGGACCTCTCCAGCGCCGCGCTTACCTCTCACCAGCAGCCTGAGGGTGCCCCTTCCGCTCCGCTCAGTAGTGCGTGTGGTTGACGACCACGCTCCGCAGATAGTCGGCGTCTCTGCGGCCGGAGCGTCGTTCGTGATCGGCGCCGCGGTAGCCGTACACGCGTATCACACCGCCCTGTAGCGTCACCACTTCTTCCGCGCGGTCGCCCAGAAAGTCGAACATGTGGTAGACCGGCTCGCCGAAGAACAACTCGCCGCGGCCGTCACCCTTCATCCGGAACTTGTACCAGAACAGCTCCTCGCGTCCATCTCCCCGCCAGTCCCCTTTCACGAACACGGGGTTCCCGTTCAGCGGCATCCCCGGCCACTTCGAGAGCAGCTTTCCCGCCGGATCGAACCACCAGACCTGCCCCGACAGGTACGGCTCGCCTGCCTGCCGATTTCCGTACGTTCGCGCGCCGACCGCTACCTGCGGTCCGGGCACCCCGTCCAGATAGTTCCCGATCTCGATCTGCTGCGCGTGCTCGGCCATGTTCTGCCACTTCAGTCTTCCCGTGAGCGCCTCATAGGCGATCACGCCGACCTCGCTGTGCGAGGAGACCGCCTCCAGCTGCCCGTCGTGGTCCAGGTCCGCGAAGCGGTAGCTGTCCACGTGGTCGTGATTGTCGAAGAAGAGGTCGAAGCGGTTCCAGAGCTGCCGTCCGCTCGCGTCCAGAACCATGTCGCCCACCACCACCTCGTCGATCCCGTCCCGCGTCAGGTCCACGGGATACAGGTAGTGTCCCAGGTGGTCCTTCTTCCGGATCTCCAGGTGGTTCCACAGCTGGGTGAGGCTCGCGTCGTATGCCGCGACCGAGATGGTGTCTCCGCTGTCGGTCAGCGCTACGAGATGGCTGGGGTATCCCGGCCGGAGCCGCGCGATCGCCAGCCGGAAATTGTTGTAGACGTGCGGCAGCGCGCGAGTGGGCCAGGGGGTGCGGCGCTTCACCGCGCCGGTGCGACCGTCGGCCACCACCAGCCACTCCTGCTCGCCCTCCTGCCGCCAGTGGATCACCTCGTCTACCCCGTCGCGGTCGAAGTCCCATACGGCACCCGGTGCCTCGAACTCCGACCGCAGCCGCTCGCCCTCGGCGGGCGCGTCCCATGCCCAGAGCTCGCGCCCCTGGTGATCGAAAACGTGCGCTGAGTAGCCCGGCGTCAGCACCACGAAGTCCGTGCGGCCGTCGCCCGTGACGTCGCCGAACTTCACCGTCGACGAGCGGGGAATCCGGTACTCCCGCAGCAACGCCACCTCGGGGCGGAGCTCCATCGGCCGCAGATCCTCCTCCCGCAGATGGGCGTTCTTCGACAACACGAGCACGTCGAGCACCGGCGTTCCTTCGATCCGCATCAGGCGCAGATCCACCGGGCCGGCGGGCAGCTCGAACGTTCCGGCGCGCTCCAAACGGAGCGGCTCGTCACCAGCGTCCGCGGCGATCACCTGGTCGTTCACCGCAACGCGGAAGCCGCTGCCCGCCTTGCCCTGGCTCCGAACGTAAAGGTGGTAGCTCCCCGCCTCCGGGACCTGCGCCCGCAGCACGTAGTTCGAGCGCGTGCGCATTTCCAGCCCGGTGTTGTTGAAGAGCCATGGCGCTCCCAACCCGGCCGCATCCGTGATCACATGCCCCTTCTGGATCTCCTCCAGGAACTCCGAGGCGTCGACGATCACCGTCGCCTCGCGCTGCTGCGCTCGCGCGACCGACGGCGAGATCGCGAGCCAGAGCATCAGTATGGGTGTGGACCAGGTAAACCGTTGCATGGGCGCCGGGGAGCGGGGTCGAGGAGCGCGCGGAACTTGCTTCGATAATGCCGCACGCGTGGTGCATCCGGTAGTGTCTCCCGCCTGCGCCGCCGTCACGGGCTCGGGAGCCCCGCCCCGGGCGCGTCCACCTGCTCTTGCTGAGGGCGCCCCGACCGAGTTACTCTGTTGCTCAGACCCGGTGAGCCGCTTCCTCGTTGCTCTGCTCGCCGCTGGTCTTCGATCAGCTCCCCCTGCTTACTCCCGGGGTGCGTCATGCGGCTCCGCCTCGCCATACTGCTCGCGCTTCTGGCTACGGCCGCCACGGCGGAGGCGCAGATCGTTTCCGGCACCCTGCTGGAGACGCAGACGCGCTCGCCGCTCAGTGGCGGCGTGGTCACGCTCCTCGACCAGGACTCGGCTGCGGTCGCGCGTCTCCAGACGGACAGCCTCGGCGCGTTCCATTTCACCGTACCGCGTCGCGGCACCTACCGGCTCCGTGCCGAGTCGCCCGGCTACCGCGCTGCGACCTCTCCCGCGCTCAGCATCGGTGCGCTGGACACGCTGGACGTCGAATTCAGCCTCGCCCATGATGCGGTCGTGCTGGAACCGCTCGTGGTCAAGGCCCGGAACCGCCGGCTGACGCCGATGGCCCGCCGCTTCTACGACCGCGCGAAGATCAGCGCTTTCGGCAACTTCCTGACGCGCGAAGACATCGAGAAGTTCCATCCGGTGCGTACCACCGAGCTTCTCCGTCGCATTCCGGGGGTTCAGACCTCGCCCGTCATGGGCGGCAACGTGGTCACGATCCGCGGCGGTTGCCGCCCCACCCTGTACGTGGACGGCAGTCGAATCTGGTCGTATCGCACCGTCGACGATCTCGTGCAGCCGCTGGAGGTGGAGGGAGTGGAGGTCTACCGCAGCGCCGACCAGGCGCCGGCCGAGTACACCGGCATGCATGCGGGGTGCGCCGTGATCCTGATCTGGACCCGCATCGAATAGCCTTACGAGCTCGCTCGGGATCTCTTGAGGCAAAGTCACACTGGGCGGCCGGGCTTGACGCAGGCGCCGCAGCGGCTATACTGAATTGTGACTCCATCGTTTCGAGCCGCTTTCCTGCCCGCATAGTCAGCCGTTCCGTTCCACAATTCACCCGTGGAGGTAATCCGGCGTATTTCTACATCTCGTTCGGCAGGTCGATGCGAAGTCGGCACCTCGTGGCCGGCTGCGTTGCCTTCGTTTAGGTAGGTCACGCTCGGAGGACTGATTCGGCGCGCGAGCCGCACCACACGCGCCCCGTCAGGGCCCCCGCTCTCCAACTTCAATCTACGGAGAACGATGCAAGGGAACATGTCTTCTTCTCGTCGAAGCCGGCGCACTTCGCTCGCGCGAGTCGCCGTCTCCGCCCTGCTGGCCGCGTTGCTCGCGCTTCCGGCCGCGGGACACGCCCAACAGAACACGGTCAGCGGTACGGTCGTGGCCGCCGCGACCGGTGCGCCCCTCGAGGGCGTCGCAGTCGGGGTCGTCGGAACCACCGCCGGGACGCGCACCAACGCGGCCGGCCGCTACTCCGTCTCGGCTCCCGCCAACGGATCTCTGGCCTTCAGCCGCATCGGCTACACCGCGACCCAGGTAAACATCGCCGGACGCTCGACGGTCGACGTCCGCCTGCAGGCCTCCGTCGCCGTTCTCGACGAGCTCGTCGTGACCGGCTACCAGACGCAGCGGCGCGCCGACATCACGACCGCCGTCGCCACGGTCAACGTCGAAGCCGTGGAGCGCCAGACCTCCTCCAGCGTTCTGCAGAGGCTCGCCGGTGCCGTTCCCGGCGTGACGGTCGAGACCAGTGGCTCCCCGGGAGCCCGCAGCACCGTCCGCATCCGCGGCGTCAGCTCCTTCCAGAACAACAACCCGCTCTACATCATCGACGGTACGCCGGTCGAGGAGCAGTTCGCCAACTTCCTCAACCCACACGACGTCGAGTCGATCCAGGTGCTGAAGGACGCGTCCGCCGCGTCCATCTACGGCGCCCGCGCGACGAACGGCGTGGTGATCATCACCACCCGGAAGGGCCGCGCTTCCGGCTCCCCGCAGGTGGCGATCAACGCCTACACCGGAACGCAGCGCCCGGACTGGTCCACCTTCCCGGCGCTGGCGGACGCGAATGAGTTCGCGACCTTCATGCTCCGCCGCGCGCGCCAGCGCGCCATGGCCGGCGCCCCGCAGGAGGGTGGAGCTGACTCCCTCGAGTTTCGCCGGCAGCTCGCCGGCCAGCAGGGCCCGGGGACGGACTGGTTCCGGGCGGTGACGCAGAACGCCCCGATGAGCGAGGTGAACGCCAGCATCAGCGGCGGCACCGAACGCATCCGGGCGTACTTCTCCGGCGGATTCCTGAACCAGGACGGGATCGTTATCAACTCCGGCTACAGCCGTGCCTCGCTCCGCGCGAACCTGGACGCGGCGCTGAACGACCGCGTCTCGATTGGGTTCAACCTGGCCCCGACGTACAGCACGTTCAACGGGGTGACCACCGGCGGGATCAACCGCGCGGGTGGCTTCGGCCAGTCGATCGTGGTGTGGCCGCTCGACTACCCGGTAGACCCGAGGACCGACACCATCAATCACCTGGTCCGCGGCGCCACCACGGTGGGCCGGGGCACGGCAAACCCCGTAGAGATCCTGCGGAACCAGGAGCGCAACCAGCGCACCCTCCGCATGCTCGGCACGACCTTCCTGAACTTCGAGCTTCTGGACGGGCTGGCCTTCCGCACCTCGCTGAACGGCGACTTGAGCAACACCAACGTCAACACCTTCAACCCGTCGAGCATCTGGAACTCCTCCGGGCCGACGATCCCCTCGGGGGCCAACCAGACCACGGGGTACCTGAGCTGGCTCAACGAGAACACGCTGACGCTCGACCGGTTCTTCGGCGAGGCGCACCGGGTGCAGGCGGTCGCCGGGTTCACCGCTCAGGAGGAGAAGGAGCGCGCGCTGACGACGTCGGGGTCGCAGTTCCCCGACGACGACATCCGCACGCTGAACGCCGCGAACATCGTCTCGGTGGGCGGTATCGAGGAGGAAGGCTGGTCGCTCGCCTCGGTGCTCGGCCGCGTGAACTACACGCTGCTCGACCGGTACGTGCTGACGGCCACGATGCGCTCCGACGGCTCGTCGCGGTTCGGTCAGAACCGGCGCTGGGGCTCCTTCCCGTCGGCGGCGGTCGCCTGGAACGTCTCGCGCGAGCCGTTCATGGAGAACGCGGCCTTGGTGCAGGACCTGAAGCTCCGGGCGTCGCTCGGCTACACGGGTAACAACCAGATCGGCAACTACCCGTCGCTCGGCATCGTCAACCGGGACGACTACATCTTCGGGGGGAACCAGAGGGCCGGTCGCCGCCTCACGACCCTACAGAACCCCGAGCTGGGATGGGAGAAGACCCGCGAGGTCAACCTCGGTCTCGACGCGTCCTTCCTGGACCGCCGCGCCGCGCTGACGCTGGACGCCTACCGGCGCAACACCACGAACCTCCTCCTGGCGCTGGAGCTCCCGACGGCCTCCGGGTTCGGCTCGGTGATCGCCAATCAGGGCGAGATCCAGAACGACGGCTTCGAGGTCGGGCTGAACACGAGCAACATCGACACCCGCCGCTTCCGCTGGACGAGCAACCTGAACCTGTCGGTCAACCGCAACAAGGCGCTCGACCTCGGTGCCAGCGACACCCTGCACAGCGGCTCGAGCATGGAGGGCAACCCCACGCACATTTCCGTCGTGGGTCAGCCGATCGCCCGGTTCTTCGGGTATAAGCTGCTCGGTGTCTACAGCCCGCAGGACATCGCCAACGCCTGCGTGCCCAACGCCGTGCGCGCGGGATGCGTACCGATCTTCGGCGGCGCGCGCCCGACCGACCCGAAGTTCGCAGACATCAACGGAGACGGCGTCATCACGCCGAGGGCCGACTTCACGGTGATCGGCACCCCCAACCCCGACTTCACGTGGGGGATGACGCACACGCTTTCCTACGGCCCGGTCGACCTGCGCTTCACGGTGGACGGCGCGGTAGGGGGTCAGCGCCTGAGCCGCACGCTCGCGTCGACCGAGAACATCGACGGAATCTTCAACGTGACGAAGGATTACGTCCAGAACATGTGGATCTCGCCGGACAGCAGCGGCTACGATAACCCGAATCTTCTCCCGAGCGCCGGCTTCTCCTCCGGTGAGGGCCGCCGCCGCTTCCGCGACGTGCACGACCGCTGGGCGATGGACGCCGGTTACGTCTGGATGCGCAACATCAACCTGCGCTACTCGCTCCCGAGCTCGATGATGTTCAATGCTCGGTCCGGCAGCGTCTACCTGAGCATTCAGAACCCGAAGATCTGGTCGGAATTCCGCGGGAACCCGCAGACGCAGACGCAGAACATCCTGGGTGGCAGCAGCCCGAACCTGACGCCGGGCGTGGACGAGTTCAGCTATCCGATTGCCCGGACGTTCACCCTCGGGGTCGACCTGGCGCTGTAGTAGTCACGACGAAAGGCGGGGGCGCCGCGTCAGCGGCGCTCCCTCCCGTGGCAGGTCGGGGGCTCGTAACCGGGTCTCCCACCCACACCCATTCTGATCAAAATAGGAGATTCTGATGAGGAGACTCTCATCTCTACTGCTTTTCGGCTGCCTGTCGGTCGCCGTGGCCGGCTGCGACGAGTTTCTGGAGCCGGAGCCGGAGACCTTCGCCGCGTCGACGACCTACTTCCGTACGCCGCAACAAGTCGAGCAAGCGGTCGTCGGACTATACGCCGAGATGCGCAGCCTCCACGGCGGCGCCTTCCGGACGCTGACCGACTTCCGTTCCGACCTTGTGACGCTACAGTACAACGTCGGCGTTCCGGGCTTCACCTTCGTGGTGGACGAGTTCGCCGAGAGCGTGAACGACAACAACATCCAGGCCCAGTGGAACGTGGTCATGCGGGCGATCTTCAACGCCAACGTGATTCTGACCCGGAGCGAAAACGTGGTCTTCCCGAACCAGGCCGAGAAGGACCGGCTGATCGCGGAGGCGAAGTTCGTTCGCGCGCTGGCGCTGTGGCAGGGGCTGCAGTTCTGGGGGCTGGGCGAGGGATGGCAGCCTGCCAACCTGGCGATCCCGCTCCCGTCCGCGGAAATCACCTCGCCGACCGAGGCGTTCAAGCTCGAGCGCGCCACGGTCCAGCAGGTCTATGACCGCATCGTAGAAGACCTGACGTCCGCGAAGGCGGCGCTCCCTGCCCGGGGCAGCGCGGCCGTGACGGGCGCCAACGCAGGTCGCATCACGCGCGGCGCCGCAACCTTCCTGCTCGGCGCGACGTACCAGCTGAACCCGGCAGCCGCAGCGCAGGCGCTCGATCAGTTCGATGAGGTGGTCGCCGCCGGCTACTCCCTGGTGCCGCAGTACCGCCAGGTCTTCAACCCGGCGAACAAGAACAACAGCGAGTCGATCCTGGAGATCCAGTTCAGCGGGTCGACCGGCATCACCAGCGGCGCGCTTTTCCAGAACCTCGTGCCCGACCAGTCGCCGCTGAACGCGGCCGGCGGCGGGAACGCGGGCAATGCGCAGCGGGTCGCGGTGTACGGGACCTCGGGCAACGGTCTCTACGTGCCCACGCCCGACCACGTCATGAGCTTCACGGGCGCGAAGCCGTCCGATCCGGTCGCCACGATCGACGAGCGATACGCCGACGGCTACGGCGCCTTCTGCCCAGGCAGTGGCACGAGCGGCGTGACCGGCGTGGCGGACGTCATCGTCAGCGGTCAGGGCCCTAACACCAACTGGCCGGATATCAACATCGCGTCGCTGCGTGACCCGCAGACGAAGGCGACGCGTACCAATTGCATCGCGTACTTCACCAAGTGGCGCTGGCCCGAGCAGATGACGCTCCCCGGGCGCGACAACAACAACTGGATCGTCTTCCGCTACGCCGACGCGCAGCTGCGCCGCGCGGAGGCGCTCTCGCGCCTCGGGCGGAGCGCGGAGGCGCTCGCCGCGCTGAACCAGGTGCGTGCCCGCGCCGAGCTTCCGGCGCTCTCGGGGCTGAGCGGCCCCGCGCTAAGCAACGCGATCCTGCAGGAGCGCGCGTGGGAGCTGGCGGAGCGGTTCCGCACGCCGGATGTGCGCATCGATACCGGGGCGTCCGCGGGCGATCTCCGGGGTGAGCGGTTCGACCTGGCGATCAACAGCACCTCGCTGGGGCTGAAGCCCGGCGACCCGCTCCCGCTAGATCCGCACGCGTCTACTTTGGAGATCGGTGCCGCGCTGGACCTGGTGTATTCGCCCGGCGAAACACATTGGGTGCACGAAATGAGGGTGCGCGGCATCCCCGCGGCGGACGGCAAGGAGATGCTGATCCAGCAGGGCGCTGCGGCCTTCCGCCACTGGTTCGGCGTGGACGCGCCCGTGGAGGC
>JAHWJV010000118.1 GCA_019348265.1 Gemmatimonadota bacterium | reverse complement strand
CCTTCGGGTTCCCCGTCGTGCCGGACGTGTAGAGGATGGTGGCGTCGTCGTCCCCGGAGAGCTCGACGTCGGGCATGGTCGCCCCCGGCACCACCACGTCCTCGAGGCGGTCCACGCCTGCTGGGGCCGTGTCACCCAGGCGCACGCCGAGCACGGCGATGCCACGATCCTGGCACGACCGCAGGCCGCGCTCGACGCGCTCCTTGTCGGCGATGAGGACCTTGGGGGCGGAGTCCCCGAGCGCGTAGTCGAGCTCGTCCTCGGTCCACCACGCGTTGAGCGACACCGAGATGGCGCCGATCGAGGTGATGGCCGCGAACGCCGTGATCCACTCGGGGTAGTTCCGCATCCCGATGGCGACGCGGTCGCCCTTCTGCACGCCGAGCGTCTTCAGCGCGTTGGCGGCGCGGCTCACCTCGCGCTGGAGCTCGGCGTAGGTGTAGATCTTCGTGTCGCCGGGCTCGCCTTCCCAGACCAGCGCGCGCTTCGCGCCGCGCCCGGCGTCCACATGTCGGTCGACGCAGTTGTAGGCCGCGTTCAGCTTGCCACCGACGAACCACTTCGCGAAGGGAGGGTCCCAGTCGAGGACGCGGTCCCACTTGCGATACCAATGGAGCTGCTCGGCCCAGCTGGCCCAGTAGGCCTCGGGAGCAGCGGCGGCATCGGCGTATACGGAGGCGTCCCCCGCGTTCGCCTGCGCCGTGAACTCCGCCGGCGGTGGAAAGCGCCGCTCCTCGAGCAGCAGCGTGTCGATCCGTTCCTCGTTCTCAGTCATCGTGTTTCACCGTCGCCGCTCGTGGATAGGCCGCCCTCTCGCGGGCGAAGGACTGAACGCGAGACCGATTCGGCGCTCACCTGGCACGAACCGATGCTGGTTCCCCAACGGAAAGTGTATTTCTGGCCCCGCCGCGCGCCGCTCGCGAAGTAGAACCAGACCTCCTCGAACACCCCGCCGGACAGCTCCGTCGGTCCCTGCGTGGACTGCGGCGGCCCGCCTTCCTTCCGGCGAACGAGGTTCATGTCGGCGGCACAGCCGCCGCCGATGCCCAGCGCGTCGGAACAACCGCCCGCGAGCGAGATCAGGAGAAGCGGCAGGGATAGACGGCGCATGGTGGCCCGCACGGCATTCGCCTCGTAATGAGGGGGTTCGGGCAAGCTACCCATCGGCGCGGACGTGGCGCAAGCCGCTCTCCGGTCTCGCCTTCCAAAGGCGGTACGCCAGGACCCCGAGGACCGCTCCCGAGGCCACGGCCGCGAAGACGCTGGACCACCACTCGCTGGTCGGACCGGTGGTCCAGAGCGTCGGCGAAACGGTCGCCGGCTCGTCCTGTACCCCGCTCCCGAGCATGGCCGCGGCATTATTGGCGGCGTGCAGCATCACTCCCGCCCAGACGGAGCCGGTCGCGTAAACGGCGTAGCCGAACGACACCCCCAGGAACAGGTGCAACGGGAGCAGCCAGGGCCGGAAGTGGATGAGCGCGAAGAGAAGCGCGGTCACCCCGATCCCCGTGGCGACTCCCAGGCGACGCTCCAGCGAGCCCTGCACGAAGCCGCGGAAGACGAACTCCTCGAGCAGAGGGGCCATCGCGACGGCGAGGGTGGTGATGGCGAGCCGCCCCTCCGCGTCGGACATGAGCCCGGCGAAGGGATCGAAGTTCTCCGGCGGCACCGGGACCAGGCGGATGTAGATCTCGCCGAGCGCCCAGTTGAAGACGAGGAAGACGGGCAGCGACGCCAGCGTCCAGCGCAGCCGAGCTCCGCGGAGCGGGTTGAGGCGGAGCAGGGTCTGGTGGGCGCCGGGCTCGTCGCTGCGCAGGAGGTAGCCCCAGAGCAGCACGCCGGCGAGCAGCATCGCGATCGCGAGACCGATCAGCGGCGGCAGCAGCATCAGCGCCAGGCTCGCGGCGATGTTCCAGAGGAGAAAGGCTCCGAAGTACCTGAGCACCTGCATGGACCCGTTGGCGCGAGAGGCGGAGAACGCGACTGAGGACCGGCGCGCGCGCGTCTCCCGGGAGGGGTGCAATCGTCGGGCCTCATGCCGATCACGGCGTGAAGTCGCCAAAGTGGCGGTTGCGGCCGATACTATGTATGTTCGGGACGATTCCCCCAGCATAGATCGTGGCGCCGAACCGCGGCTTCCGGGCAGTGCCCGGGAGGATGCGAGCCAGGACCCTTTGCCGACGTGTAGCCGTTCGCACGCGCTGACCCAACATGAAACAGGTATTCCGTCCCCTGCTGGTGATGCACCCCGACGCGGCGTTCCGCGACCGTGTCCGTCAGGCGTGCGGGCCCGACTATCAGTTCCAGACGTTGCCGGACTGGGACTCGCTGCACACCGCCATCCGTGAGGCACCCCCTGCCGCGCTGGCGATGGTGGATCCGTACGAGGACTGCAGCGGCCTCTCCATGTCGCTGCACGGGCTGCTGTCGGAGTTCCCGTCGACGGCCGTGCTGGCGGCCATGGACGTGACGCCCGAGCGGCACGAGGACCTTCGCACGCTGGGGCGATGGGGCGTCGTGCAGGTGATCGCGCTGCGGCACGACGACACGCCGCCGGCCATAGCTCAACGACTGCGCGCCGCGCGCGGGCGTCCGTTGCGGGCGCTGCTGGAGCAGATCCTTCCGCCGGAGGTCTCCGGACGCGCCCGCTCCATCATCGATGCCGCATGCGACGTCGTCACGGCCGGCAAGCACGGTCGCGATCTCGCCCGCTCGCTCTACCTCTCCCGCCGCACCCTCCTGCGCTGGTGCCAGCGAGCCGGCCTGCCGGCCCCCCGCCGACTCCTCGCCTGGATGCGCGTGCTCCTCGCCTGCGAGATGCTCGACGACCCGGGCCGCACCGTCCTCAGCGTCGCGAACGCCTGCGGCTACTCGTCCGACAGCGGGCTGCGCCGCATCACCCAGAAATTCCTCCGCGCCAGCCCCACCGAGCTCCGCGAAAAGGGTGCGTTCAAGCACGCCTCCCGTATCTTCCTCGAGGCGCTGAACGACACGCGGACGAGGGTGAAGATCACGAGCCGGGAAGGGTGAGAACGACGATTATGATTTCTTTTCCGCCGCCCTGCTCACGAGCCGCTTCGCGGCCCTGGTGACGGCGGAGCGCGGTAGGACCCGGACCAGCCAGGTGGCGAGGTAGTTTTCCAGGCCGGGAACTTCGTAGCTCCGCCCGCTGTCCAGCGCATCCAGGGCAGCCGCGACGACCTGATCGGGGGAGCGCACGCCGAAGGCGCTGTCGGCGCTGCCGGTTCCGGCGACGGCCTGGAACTCCGTCGGGGTGCGGCCGGGGCAGAGGGCGATCACGCGGATCCCGCTGGCGCGCACCTCACTCCAGATCGCCTCCGAGAGGGAGAGCACGAACGCCTTGCTGGCGGCGTACGTCGACAGGCTCGCCACTGGCTGGAAGGCGGCGATGGACGACACGTTGATGATCCCTCCTTCGCCCTTCTCGCGCATCGCGTTCAGCGCGTGGTGCGCGAGCTCCAGAACGGCCGTGCAGTTCACCTGCACCATCTCCACCTGCCGCGCCAACGGGATCTCGTGGAAGGCGCCGCGCGCGCCGAAGCCGGCGTTGTTCACGAGCAGGTGGATCGTCCTCCCCTCCGAAGCTCCCGCCCAGAGTCGATCCGCCTCACCCGGGCGCGCCAGGTCGCACGCGATCGGCACCACCGCTACCCCGTGCGCGTGCTCCAGCTCGGCGCCCAGGGCCCGGAGCCGGTCCTCGCGCCGCGCCGTCAGCACCAGGTTCATCCCCTTCGCCGCGAGCTGACGCGCGAAAGCCTCGCCGATCCCCGCCGACGAACCCGTGACCAAAGCCCATCTCCCCGCGTAGCTCCAGCGAGCGGCCATCAGCGGCCTCGTATTCGGTAGGCGTGAGTCGCTTCAGCGAGAGGGACCGGGTGCCGCAGCGTCAATGGTGACGGAGATCTGGAGCACCGGGCGAGATTGTCAGACCGACCACGCGATTCGGCGATGGTGCCCTCGCTCAGACCTCCGCAGCGAGATAGGTAGCCGCGCTCGCCTCGAGCACGTCGAGCCCGACGGACATCGCGTTCTCGCAGATGTTGAAGCGCGGCGAGTGGTGCGGGTGGATCGCGCCCATTGCCTCGTCCCGCGCGCCCACGAAGAAGTAGCACCCCGGAACGCGAGTGGAGAACTCCGAGAAGTCTTCGGCGGCCATGGTGCGCACGCTGTCGTCGTGACGGACGCGCTCGGTTCCGACCACCGCCGCCGCCGCCCGTCGCACGACCGCGGCCATCGCCGGATCGTTGACGGTGGGAGGGTAGACCTGCTTGCCGAAGGTGAGCTCGTACGTGGCGCCGTACGCCGCGGAGGTGCCGGCGACCACCTCATCGACCCGCTTCCGGAGGAAGTCCAGCACGGCCGAGTCGAAGGCGCGGAGCGTTCCATCGAGCACCGCCCGGCCCGCGATGACGTTGAAGGCGGTTCCGGAGTGAAGCGCGCCGACGGTCACGACGGCGGTATCCAGCGGGGAGACGTTGCGCGAGACGATCTGCTGCAGCGAGACCACCACCTGGCTCGCGACCAGGGTAGCGTCCACGGTTTCCTGGGGCATCGCGCCGTGCCCGCCACACCCTTCGATCGCGATGCGGAAGTCGATCGATCCCGCCATGAACGGGCCGTCGATCACCCCAATGACTCCGCTGGGGAGACCCGCCCACATGTGGAGACCGACCGCGGCGTCCACCCCGTCGAGCACCCCTTCGTTGACCATGCGGAGCGCGCCGCCGCCACCCTCCTCAGCGGGCTGGAATACGTAGCGCACGGTGCCCTTCCACGACTCGCGCCGACGGGCAAGCCGCTCCGCGACCGCCAGCCCGATGGCGACGTGGGCGTCGTGCCCGCACGCGTGCATCTTCCCCGCGTGCGTGGAGACGAAGTCGTGGGTGGTTTCCTCCTGGATGGGCAGCGCGTCCATGTCGGCCCGCAGGAGCAGCGTCCGCCCGGGAGCGGAGCCGTGGAGAGTCGCGACGACGCCGGTTTCCGCTACGCCGGTGCGGACATCGTAACCCGCGGCGCGCAGCCGCTCCGCCACGATCCCCGCGGTGCGGTGCTCCTGGTAGCCAAGCTCGGGGTGGCGATGCAGGTCGCGGCGCGTTTCGATGAGCCGCTCGATTTCGTTCATGGACGATGTGCGTGAGTGCGAACGTGCGACAGTGCGAAAGTAATCACACTCTCGCCCTTTCGCACTCTCGCACGTTCGCACCCGCGAATTACCGATCCCGGGCGAGCGTCGTATCGTGGTGCTCCCGGGCCGCCTGCTGCACCGCCTCGTTGCGTTCGGAGCGGTCGTATTCCTCACGGATTCGCGCCATCATCTCGTCGCGGCGATCGAAGAGGCGACGAGGGGTGCGAGGGGCATGCTGGTCCAGCGAATACGCCGCCAGGATCGGCAGCGCGATGGTGGTGTCCAGGTAGCAGACCACCGCGTCGGGGAGCCGGTCCGGATCGACCTTGCCCCACGATACCGCCTCGGCCGGCGTGGCGCCGGAAAGGCCGCCGGTGTCCGGCCGAGCGTCGGTCACCTGCAGGAAGTAGTCGTGGCCGCGCTCGTCGATTCCCATCACCTCCTGGATCTGCGGCTCCGTCTGCAGCGCGAAGTTCTTCGGGCTGCCGCCCCCCAGGATCCAGATGGCGGACTTGCCGCCGCTGCGCTTGGCGTCGAGCACGATCGCGGCCGTCTCGTTCACGTCCGCGTTGACGTCGAAGACGAGCTTGCTCCCCTGCAACGCCTTCGCGGCGACGTTCATCCCGATCGACGAGTCGCCCGGGCTCGAGGTGTAGATCGGCACCGCGTGCTCGTACGCCGCCGCCAGGAGCGACTTCCGCCCGATGCCGAGCTCCTCCTCCCGCGCCGCCACGTACTTCCCGCACAGGTAGTGGAACTCCGCCGTGCTCATCGGCCGCTGGAACTCTTCCGCGTCGATGATCTTCCGGAAGAACGCGTCGGTGTCCAGCAGCACGGAATAGTCGAAGAAGATGTCGTAGATCCGAACGACCTCCTCGTCGCGAAGCACCACGTCCGAAACGTGCGGATTGCCCTGGCGCAGCTCCAGGCCGATCCCGAAGTGCGTGTCGTGATACAGGTTTGCGCCCGTGGAGATGATCCAGTCGATGAAGCCCGCCTCGATGAGTGGGATCAGAGCGCTCATCCCCAGTCCGGCCGGGGTCAGCGCACCCGTCATCGTGATCCCGACCGTGACGTCCTCTTCGAGCATCTTGCGCGTCAGAAGATGACACGCCTCGCGCAGCCGCGCCGCGTTGTACGCCTGGAACGTCCCGTCCACGAGATCCACCACGGACATCCCTGATTCGATGCGGCGCGGCTCGATGAGTTTTCCGCTGAGATACTTGCTGTTGGTCATCTGGCTATCGGCTATCGGTCGTCGGCTATCGGTCTACGGTGATCAGCCCAGCCATGGAGGAGACTGATGGCTGATAGCCGATAGCCGATAGCCTCGTCATTCGGCGTCATGCTTTCCCGGGTGCGCCGGGGTGGCCGCCGCGCTACTGGCGCGCTTGTCGACGGCGCTGTCGTTGGCGGTCACTACGCGAACGGCTTCGGCCGGCGAGTCGGTGATGACCAGGAGGTTCAGGTCGTTCGGTGAGACCTTCCCTTCGACGAGCATGACGTCGCGAATCCAGGCCACCAGTCCGCTCCAGTACTCCTTCCCGAAGAGCACGACGGGGAAGTTGCGGATCTTTCCCGTCTGGATGAGCGTGAGCGCCTCGAAGAGCTCGTCCATCGTCCCGAACCCACCCGGGAAGATGATGAACGCCTGCGAGTACTTCACGAACATGGTCTTGCGGACGAAGAAGTAGTGGAAGTTGACGGGGATCTGAACGTAGGGATTGGTCCCCTGCTCGAACGGCAGCTCGATGTTGCAGCCGATGGAGAGGCCGCCCCCCTCGGTCGCGCCGCGGTTCGCGGCTTCCATGATCCCCGGGCCGCCGCCGGTGATCACCGCGTAGCCCGCCTCGCTGAGAAGACGAGCGGTCTCCCTCGCCGCTACGTACTGCGGATGGTCGCTGGTGACGCGCGCGGACCCGAAGATCGACACCGCGCGGCCCACCCGCGCGAGCGTGTCGAACCCTTCAACGAACTCGCCCATGATGCGGAACACGCGCCAGGGGTCGGAGTGCGTGAAGTCTCGCGGTCCCGGCGCGGGCGACTCCAGCAGCCGCTCGTCTTCCGTCGGCGTTCCCGTGCGGCTGGCGACGTTCAGCTCCGGGGTCGGAACGTCTGCTTCGGGTGGCTCAGCTGGATCGGATGATGCCATCTCTCTCGTGCCTGGTGAATGGGCCGGCGCAGGCGTGCACAAGGCATTCCAACCCGGTGGTCCCGCCCTGCCGCGCTCACGCGGGGCGGGATCCCCGATGCTAGACAGAACCGCTTCACGACGCGGGGTAAGCACGAGCCGCGCTTGCGGGGCGCCGCGGAGCGGGCCATTCTATCGACGCTGACCCCCTCCCCACCGAACGCCACCGCCATGCCCACCGAAGCAGCCGCGCAACGCGCAGCGATCGACGCGCACGCCGATGTCCAGGAACCCCCTCGCAGACTGGGCCCCACGCTGCTGAAGCTGGGTCCAGGGATGATCATCGCCGGCTCCATCGTCGGCTCCGGCGAGCTGATCGCGACCACCAAGGTCGGAGCGGAAGCGGGATTCGCGCTGCTCTGGCTGATCATCGTGGGGTGCGTGATCAAGGTGTTCGCGCAGGTGGAGCTGGGGCGGTACACCGTCACCTGGGCGGAGACGCCGCTGCAGGCGTTGAACTCGGTGCCGGGCCCCCGCGCACGGGTGAACTGGCTGATCTGGTACTGGGCAGCCATGACGCTGCTGATCGTCACCCAGCAGGGGGGAATCCTCGGCGGTGTGGGGCAGGCGCTCGCCATCGGGGTGCCGCTGACCGCGGCGGGTGCGGAGTACAACCAGGCCTACGAGGCGCTTACCCGCGCGCGCGTCGAAGTCGCGCTCGCCGGTGACGCGGGCGGGGCAAACCTCGCCGCGCTTCAATCACGCGCGGAAGCGCTGGCGACCAGCGCCGCCGCCGTCGCCGAGCCGATGGATGCCTACATCTGGGCCGTCACGGTCGCGATCCTGACCGCGCTCCTCCTGTACGTCGGCCGATATGGTTTGATCCAGGCGGTCTCGACCGTGCTGGTCATCGGATTCACCGCGGTAACGGTGATCACGGTCATCATGCTGCAGCGCACGCCCTTCGCCATGACTGGCGCGGAGATCGGCTCCGGGCTCAGCTTCAAGCTTCCGCCGTACCGGGCCGGGGTGGACCCACTGGCGACGGCGCTCGCCGCGTTCGGCATCATCGGGCTAGGCGCCTCCGAGCTGATCATGTACCCCTACTGGTGCCTGGAGAAGGGATATGCCCGGCAGACCGGCCCGCGCGACGGGAGCGCCGCGTGGAACGCTCGGGCCCGCGGGTGGATGCGGGTGATGTACACGGACGCGTGGCTGTCCATGATCGTGTACACCTTCGCGACCGTCGCCTTCTACCTGCTCGGCGCGGCCGTTCTCTGGCAGATCGGCCTGAACCCGGAAGGCTCGACCATGATCCGCACCCTCTCGGAGATGTACGTCCCGGTGTTCGGCGCGTGGGCACAGCCGTTCTTCCTCTTCGGCGCGATCGCGGTGCTGTACTCCACCTTCTTCGTCGCCGCGGCCGGCAACGCTCGGATGGTAGCCGACGGCCTCGGTCTCTTCGGCCTGCACGAGGGAACGGAGGCCAGCCGCACCCGCTGGACTCGCATGGCGAGCGTACTCTGGCCGCTGGTCGCCCTGTGCGTTCTGCTCTTCGTCCGCGCCCCCGTCGCCATGGTCCTGGCCAGCGGCGTCGCCCAGGCCGTGATGCTCCCCATGCTCGGGATCGCCGTCCTCTACTTCCGCTACCGCCGCTCCGACCCCGGCCTCGCCCCCGGTAAGCTGTGGGACGCGATGCTCTGGCTCTCGTGCATCGGCTTCTTCGTCGTAGGCGGCTGGGCGGCGTACAATGCGTTCGCGAGATGAGGCTATCGGCTATCGGTCGTCGGTCGTCGGTCGTCAGTCGTAATCTCTACT
>JAHWJV010000117.1 GCA_019348265.1 Gemmatimonadota bacterium | reverse complement strand
TCGCCGCCCGCGCCGTCAGCGCCATGTAGGTGATGCTCGGGTTCTGGTTCCCCGCGCTGGTCATGCATGCCCCATCGGTGACGAACACGTTGGGTGCGTCCCACATCCGGTTGTAGGCGTTGAGCACGCTGGTCTTCGGGTCGCGCCCCATGCGCGCCGTGCCCATCTCGTGGATTCCCGATCCAGGCATGGCGGTGAGCTGCGGGAGGTTGTCGAACATCCGCACGTTCTTGCAGCCCGCCGCCTCGAGCATCTCGGCCGCCTGCGCCTTCATGTCCTCGCGCATGCGCATCTCGTTCTCGTGCCAGTACGCGCTGATGCGCGGCACCGGGATTCCCCAGGGGTCGGTCTGCTCCGCCAGTTCCATGAAGTTGTCGTCGTACGGGAGGCACTCGCCCTGGGGACCAAGGCTCATGGACCAGGCGCCCGGGTCGTGCAGCACCTTCTTCAATTCCGCGCCGATTTCGGGTCGGCCCGCGCCCCGACCCCAGCTGGAGCGGCCGGCGCCGCCAGCGCAGTGGTAACCGCGCACGAAGGGGAGCCCGTCGGAGGCAGGGCCCTTCACGTTGCGGAAGCGCGGGACGATCACGCCGGTAGGGCGGTTCCCCTGGTAGTAGCGGTCCAGCAGCCCCGGAACCTCGCCTCGCGCGCCGAGGCTCATATGGTGGTCCATGAGGTAGCGGCCGAGCACGCCATTGTTGGCTCCGAGGCCTCTCGGGTGGCGTGGGCTCTTGCTGTTCAGCAGCATGCGCGTGCTGGCGATCGTCGATGCGCAGAGGAAGATCACCTTTGCGAAGACCTCGTGCACCTCGCCCGTCTGCGTGTCTACGAAGCGGACGCCGGAGGCGCGGTCGCGCTGCTCGTCGAAGATCACCGAGTGCGCGAGGCTGTGCGGGCGCAGGGTGAGGTTGCCCGTGGCGCGCGCGGCCGGCAGTGTGGACGAGAGGCTGGAGAAGTAGGAGCCGGTGCTGCATCCCCGCTCGCACGGACCGCAGTAGTGACAGGGCTGGCGGTCCCCGATGGCCCGGGTCAGCACCGCGAAGCGGCCGTGCGCCAGGATGCGGTCGGGGTAGGCGCGTTCCAGACCGGCCTTCACGAACTTCTCGCCCGCGTTCATCTCCATCTCCGGCTGGAACTCACCGTCGGGGAAGTGCGCGATCCCCTCGCGCTTGCCGCTGATCCCCGCGAAGCGCTCCACGTACGAGTACCAGGGCGCGAGATCGGCGTAGCGGATGGGCCAGTCCACCCCGTGACCATCCTGAAGGTTCGCCGTGAAGTCCAGGTCGCTCATCCGGTAGCAGCCACGGCCCCATAGAAGGCTCTTCCCGCCGACCTGGTCCCCCTGCACCCACTGGAATGGCTTCGCCTGGACGTAGGGGTTCTTTGCGTCCTCGATGAAGAAGTGCTTCGTAGCCTCGCGGAACGCGGAGCAATCTCCCTGGATTGGGTGCTTCGGCTCCTGCTCCGGCGTGAGCCGACGCTCGCGCAGGGGGAAGTTCCACGACGGCCGGTGCTCCGTCGGGTACTGCCCGTGCTCGACGTTCCGGCCGCGCTCCAGGACGAGCGTCTTCAGCCCCTTCTCGGTCAGCTCCTTTGCGGCCCAACCGCCGCTGATTCCGGAGCCGACGACGATCGCATCGAATTCTTCGCGCTGCAGGTAGATCATGGATGCGTGGAAAGTACGGGGTGCGGAGTGCGGGGGCGCCGAGCGGCTCCGCTATGCCCAGGACCGGCCGACCTGGCTGTACGGGATGTCCGGCAGCCAGACGCCCATCGGGTTCACCTTCAACTCCTCGCGCGCGCCGACCTCGGAAGTGTAGTAGCCGACCAGCACGAGCTCCTTCAGGGTGCGGAAGAATGCGCCTCTCCCGACGTCGCCCGCCGCCCAGGGGGTCTCCGCCACCGGCCGCGTGCGCTCGTTCTCACTGGGCACCTTCTCACCCCCCTCCTGGAGCACGGGGTCGGCGGGCGGCAGCGGGTGCTGGGCTGGATCCCGGTACGCCTGCCCGCTCAGCGCCCGCACCAGCTCGAGCTGTTGCGCGGGCGTGGCCTTCAGGAAGGGGCGGCCGTAGGTGCTGCGGGCGCGCGCCTCGGCCCGGTCCAGCCCCGCGAGAAACCGCGCCCGCTCGGCCGCCGAGTAGTAGTCGGTCAGCATCACGTCGATGTACTCGTGGACGCGAGCCGCCCGCGCGCCGGGCGTGTCCGTCTGCGGGATGATCAGCTCGCCCATGACTGCCACCATTTCGCTCTGTTCTCGCGACAACGTCCGCGGCACCCAAACCTGGGCGCTGGCGACGCTCGGCGCAGAGCACCCCGCCAGCACCCCCGCCACCGTGGAGGCGGAGAGGGCACCGCCCAGGAGGTAGCCGACTCGCGCCAGTGCCTTCCGCCGTGTCATCAGATCACCGGTCTCTCTCACAGTTCTTCTCCTGAAGCGGGTTACATCGCCTGTATCGTTGCGCCTGGCGAACCGGTGCGGGCGCGAGCCGCCGAGCTCCGGCTGTACCCTCAGCGAGCCTGCGCCGGAGCATTGGGATCGACCGGGAGGCCGAGCCGCTGAAAGAGCACGCGCGGCTCGACGAACTGGACCGTCTGATCGAGCGGGCGCCCGAGCTTCTCGTACAGCTCCCTGCGCCCGCGGATGTCGTCCGCCAGCTCCTGGTACGCGATCTGGCCGACCCGTACCGCGACGCGCCGCGGAACCACCACCACGCCGTCGGAGTCGCAGACCACCACGTCACCCGGGTACACCGTCACGCCGCCGACGACGACGGGCCGCTGGACGTCGATTACCTCGTTCCTGCCGATCCGCTCGCCCCTGCCCCGCCGCTCGTAATTGGTGTAGACCGGGTTCCGCTGCAGGATGATCTCGTCGATGTCGCGGATCCCCCCGGCGGAGACGACGCCGATCGCGCCCCGCTCCAGCCAGCCCAGGATGTTCTTGGAGCCGGTGCTGCCGGTGTCGTTGTCGTCGTGGTTGTCCATGACGATCACGGAGCCCGGCTTGAGGTGCTCCGCGAACGGCTCGGGCGAGAGCTGGCTGTACCACATCCCCCGCCAGTCGCGGTAGGCCTGGTAGTTGGCCGGATCGGAGAGATCGGCGCCCGGGTTGCGGGGGTGGTTCGTAGGCCCATACCGCGCGGTCACCGCTATGCCGGCGATGCGGTGCGCCATAGTCGCCACGTCGCGCCAGAGCGGCGCGATCTCCGGCTTCATCACCCCGACGTCCATCAGGCCGACCGTGACCATGCCGTCGACCACGTCTGTGACCCGGGCGCCCTTGTAAAGCTGAAGCAGCACTTCGTCGGAGACCCCGGTGGCCTGTCGTGCCTGAGCGGCCGCCTCGACGGAGAGGAGCGCAGAGAGTACGAGAACGAAAATGGCAGAGGTCCGCTTCATGAAGGTTCGTTCGGGTCATCGTTGGCGGGACAATTCGGCGATGTTTCCCAAAGATAGCGCGAGAATTTTCTCGGGAAAAGACACGCCCGACATATCTCACCCCGCCCGGCTTTCTTCGCTACATTCCCTCTCTCCGGAAACGGAATTCAGAACGGCGAGCATCGCGCCGCCCGCGGTTCCAGGCGTCGTCTGCACCCCTGTACCCGAAAGTACGCTAGATGCGATACCGATTGCTGCGCGTGAAGTCGATCCTGTTCGTCGCGGTCGTGAGCGCGTGCGGCGCCGACGACCCCGTGGCGTCCCCCGAGGAGCCGGCCAGAGTGCCGCGGATGCTCGAGGACAACGGCGCAAGCTACACCGTCGACACCCGGGCAGGGCTGACTTTTCAGATCAACAAGACCAGCTGCGACCTGGTGTCGCTGCATTACCGCGGCGTGGAGCTGCAGGACCGGTACCGGGTGTCCGGGATCGGCTCCGGTCTGGGCACGGCCGCCGTGACGGCGACGGCCTCCCCTGACAGCAGCAACGCTACCATCACCTGCGCCACCCCGACGCTGACGCACTACTACGTCGCGCGCGTGGGCACCAGCGCGGTGTTCATGGCGACCCACATCACCGCCGAGCCAACGATCGGCGAGCTGCGCTACATCGCGCGCCTGGACCGCGCCAGGTTGCCGACAGGCAACCCGAACGCGGACATCGCGGCCGCGTCGAGCACCGTCGAGGGCTCGGACGTCTTTGCGCTGGCGAGCGGCGAAACCCGCTCGAAGTACTACAACAACGCGCGCGCGATCGACAACCTCGTGCACGGAGTCACCGGGGCCGGAGTCGGGGTGTACATGATCACGGGGAACCGGGAGTCCAGCTCGGGGGGACCCTTCTTCCGTGACATCAACAATCAGGGCAGCGCGCAGCAGGAGCTCTATAACTACATGAACTCCGGACACACGCAGACCGACGCACAGTACCGGATGGGGTTGCACGGGCCTTATGCGCTGGTGGTCACCTCCGGTGAGGCGCCGAACCCGAACCTGGACATGTCCTGGATGGGGGCGCTCGGGCTCACGGGCTGGGTCAAGGAGCGCGGCCAGGTCACCGGCACCGTCTCCGGCGCGCCGAGCGAAGTTCCCATCGTGGTAGGATGGGCCAATGAGCGCGCGCAGTACTGGGCTCGAGCGAACGCCGGCGGCGGCTTCGCTTCTCCCGCGATGATCCCCGGGACCTACGCGATGACGTTGTACAGGAAGGAGCTGGCCCTCTCCACCACGAACGTTACCGTCGGCACCACGTCGGTGACGCAGAACCTGCTCTACGCGAATCCGGAGCGGCCGTTCGTCTTCCGGATCGGGGAGCGCGACGGCACCCCGGAGGGTTTCCGCAACGCCGTGCTCCAGCCGAACATGCATCCGTCGGACGCACGAATGCAGCCCTGGGGCCCGCTCGTTTACACGGTCGGCAGCGCTCGCGACTCCGACTTCCCGATGGCCCAGTTCAAGGCGGTGAACGACCCCACGACCATCCGGTTTACGCTGAGGCCCGACGAGGTGAGGCCCCGCACGCTGCGGGTCGCCATCACCCTCGCCTTCGCCGGCGGCCGCCCGATCGTCAGCGTCAATCCGGGCACCCCTCACGCGTGGACGGGGCCGGTGCCCGCGATCAGCCCGCAGCCGAACTCGCGTGGCGTAACGCGCGGAACGTACCGGGGGAACAACACGGAATTCACCTTCGAGATACCGGCGAGCGCGCTCGTCGCCGGGGCTAACACGCTCACGATCGGAGTCGCGAGCGGGTCGTCGGGCAACGGCTTCCTCAGCCCGAACTTCGTGTACGACGCGGTGCAGCTGGACCGGTGATTCCGCGCGCGGGGGCGAGACGGCGCGGTCGCCGCTTACCGCGACGCGACTCCGGCGCGCGACTCCACCCGCATGATCCCCCGCATCGTGATCCAGTGCCCGGGGAAGGTGCAGATGAAGGGGTATTCACCCGGTGCGGTGGGCGCACGGAATCGCAGCGTGAAGGAGCCGCCGGCGTTCACCAGCGGCGTGGCGACCACCACCTCAGCGGACTCCGGAACGAAGTTCTTCTGGAACCCGTCCGGCTGCGCCGCCATCGCATCCGCGGCTCGGCCTACTCGATCGGCCGCGCCAGGGATGGTCACGACGAGGTTGTGCGGCATGTGGTCAGGATTCTCCAGGACGAGCTCCACGTCCTGCGCGGCAGCGACCGCGAAGGAGCCGAGGTCGAACCGCATCTCGCCCTCGATGGCGCGAATCCGCACGGTCTTCGGCAGGAGCGCCTCGATGCCGGCTGCGAGCCGCGACGCCTCCCGGGCGGGGAGGGACGGAGCCAGCGCTCTCGCCACCGCGGCCACGCGCTGGAAGGTCGGACCGGTGCGGTCGGGCGCGGGAATGGCGGCTGCGGCGTCGAGCAGGTGCTCCGCGAGCACAACCGTGTGTGGGGATGGCGCCGCCGACGGGATCAGCTCAGCGAGCGCTTCCAACGCGAGATCGCGGTCCGTCCCGCGCGCGAGCAGATCGCCGAACAGTGCCAGCCTCTCATCGCGGTTCACCTCGAGCGCGGAGAGCGCGCGAACGGCAGCCCGCCTGACGAGGCTCGCCGAATCTCCGCCGAGGGAGAAAACGATCGGCTGTGGCTCCGCGCTGTTCTTCTCGCGTACCCAGACCGGGCTTCGATCTGAACCCAGCACGCGGAGATGGAAGCCGTTCATGTCCCCCCCGATCTGCTCGTCGGTGCGCCGCCAGATGACTACGGAGCTGATCGGTCGGGCTTCGCCGAGGTCGAGCTCCCACCACGGATTCACCTCGAGAATACTGGATTGGGAGACGGACCCGGCGCGGAAAGTTCCGGCGGTATTCCCGTCGATCGCTCGCGTCGGCTCCCCGCCAGCGGCGGTGCTCTTCTGCGCCGCGGAGCCGGAGGGGGCGAGGTTCACCGTCCCGTCGAAGACCTGCACTTCCGCCAGGCTCTGTGTCTCGCAGCACCCCGGCTGCTCGATGCGGACGTAACGTCCGTGTACGCTCTGCTGCGGCGGCAGCGTGGTCTGTCGGCGCAGAACGTCGCGGACTCGAGGGAAGAGCGCGCCCTGCAGCTTTGCATCGTGTACGTGGCGGACCGCCTGCAGCAGATCCGCCATGCGTCCGGGATTGGTGGCAGCGAGCGTCCAGGCGCGCTCCATTCCACCCCCGGCGCGCAGCAACCCGGCGTAGCCTGCATGCCGGACTTCCGCGTCTTTCGCCCCGAGCGCCAGCCGTTCGAGCTCGCCGGCCAGCGGTGTCAGCTCCGCGCCGCCTGCCTCCCCGAGTAGCGTCACCAGAGCCGCGACTACCGTCGGCGCCTCCGGTCGGCCGTCCACCGCACGAAGCGCCTGCACGAGCGCCGATTCCCGGGACGTCCCCCGGGCACTCGCCAGGTCTCGCAACGCGGTCCGACGAACATCGATCGGGACTCCACCCCGTCCGAGTAGCGAGCGGCTCACCGCCTCGGTGCGCGCGACGCGTCCCACCTCCTCCGGCGCGAGCCGGTCCAGCAGGTAGAGCACTCCCTCCGTGTTGTCCCCCGTTAGCGCCTGCCCGGAAACGAGCACGGGCCGCCACACCTTTTCCAGCGCCGTGATCGTCTCGTTCAGGGCATAGTCCAGGTAGTAATCCCTAGGGTGCTTGAGCGCATCCAGCGCGACCCAGGCGGCGTCCGCCGTCGGGATGTAGCTGAGCGCTACGACGGCCTCGAGCCGAACGCGCGGGTGCTCGTCGTTCACCCGCTCCCGAAGGAGCGCCAGCGGATCCGTCAGCCGGTCAGCCCAGAAGCGCGCCACCCGGGTGGCCGCTGCCCGGGCACGCGGCTCCCTGGCACTCAGCAGGCGCAGCAGCAGATCCGGCTTCACCATGTCGCGCGACTGATATGCCCAGAGCGCTTCCAGCAGGTGGTGCTCGTGATCCGCAGCGGCAGGGTCGAGCGCTTCCACCCACGCCCCCAGCCCCCGTCGAACCTCTTCCCTCTCCCGCACGCGCAGCTCGCGCCGGACCCGATACCGGGTGCGGTCCTCCGGCTCCTTCAGCTGATCCAGAAGCTGGGAGAGCGAGAGACTCTCCAGGTTCACGACCGCGAGGAGCGGCCGGTCCGGCCGGCTGATCCGCCAGATCCGGCCGTGTGTCCTGTCCCGCCGCGGATCACGCATGGAATATTGCATGTGCCCGATCAGCGGGTTGAACCAATCGACCACGTACAGCGCCCCGTCCGGACCGACCTCGAGGTCGATCGGACGGAAGTTGATGTCGCGCGACGTCAGCAGCGGCTCCGCCTCCCTCGTCGTGAACCCCGACCCCTCCTCGATGAAGCGGTGGCTCTTGATCCCCTGGAACCCGATCACGTTCGTCAGCAGGAAGTTGCCCTGAACGTCGTCGGGGAAATGCCGGCTGCTGAGTATCTCCGCGCCGCCGGTGGGCCGCACCCGCGTGGAGGTGAAGCTCCGGAGCGAGAGGTGCTTGGCGGGATAGTCCTGACGCCCCGTGATCGGAAGCGCGAAGTAGTTGCTCCCGTCCGAGGCATCCGCGATGAAGTCCTGCCCCCACCTGTCGAACACGTGACCCCATGCGTTCACGAAGGGGTAAGCGGCGTGGATGGAGAGCTTCTCCGTCCCAGGCTCATAACGGAAGGTAGCCGCGTCCCTGGAGCGGACGGGTCCGTAGGGAGTCTCCACCTGGGAGTGGAGAAAGGTGCCTTCCTGCATGTAGAGCGCGCCGTCCGGACCCCAAGTAAAGGTGCTGATCGCGTGATGGCTGTCCTCGGTTCCGAACCCGTGGAGAACGACGCGCCGCTCGTCCGCGACATCGTCGCCGTTCGTGTCCCTCAGGAAGACGAAGTTGGGCTGCTGGGAGACGTATACGCCGCCGTCCCCCAGCTCGAATCCCAAAGCGAGATACAGACTATCCGCGAAGACGGTGTGCTTGTCCGCGCGTCCGTCGCCATCGGTATCCTCCAGGATGACGATCTGGTCGATCGGTGGGTCGCCCGGCTCGTAATGCGGGTAGCTCGGCATGGTGCCCACCCACATCCGCCCGCGGCTGTCGAAGGCCAGCGCCACGGGTTTCTGGATGGGGAAGTCCGCCTCGGAGGCGAAGAGGTCCAGCGCGTATCCGGGCGCGGGCGTGAGCCGCTGCCGCGCCGCGGCCGTGTCCGCCGTCGAGAGGTCGATCACGCCGCCTCCGCTCGGCTCCTTCACCGGTACCTGCTGGGCCGGGAGCGCCGCGCCGACTACCGCGCCATCCCGCGCGCCGTCTACACCGAGCCGCCGGTCGCCAGCGTCGGGATCGACGCCGATCAGGCGCGCGAGGAGGGCATCGAACCGGTGACGGCCGCGATGGACCTCGGGCAGGTGGCCCGCAGCCTGACCGAAGGCACGGGAGGCGGCCGCCTGGTCCTCACCGCCGACCGGGACCGGGACCGCGTGGTGGTGTCGCTGGCGGCGGCGACGTTCGTCGCCCTGACCGTCTTGGCCTGGACCGGGGACTACGTCCCCTGAGGGGACGCGCTGACCATCGGATCGCTTGCGGTGCAGTGCAGACCGGCCCGCACCATCCGGCGGCGGAGGCGCACGACATGGCGGAGGTATCGCACCGCTTCGCGGACCGAACCGTTGCTGTGACCCGACCCTCGGCGTTGGAACGCGAACCCCACCTCGTCGCTCCGCAGCTCAG
>JAHWJV010000116.1 GCA_019348265.1 Gemmatimonadota bacterium | reverse complement strand
GACGCCGCGATGGAGGGCCTCCGTCGCATCCGCGCGAATACCGTGGAGAAGCGGCTCCTGAACTCGAGAGGGACCCCGAACTTCGGCATCACTTTCTACGTTCTCAGCGCTGCTGGTGAGTACGCCGGCGTATCGATGTACGAAGGGGCTAGCTTCGCGGTCTGTAACGAGAGCGGGGCTCGAACCCTTCCCTGCGAGGCGCTGTTGCCAGGAAGGGCGACCGACTAACCGAACCGCCAGATGATTTCAGCACCACTCCCCCTGCTGGCCCGCTCACTGCCAATCGCGGTCCTGCTCGCGTTGTCCGCGTGCGTGCCGCCGATCGGCGTCGACGACGGCCTCGCCGCGACGGTGGGGGCGTTCCGGATCAAGGCGTTGCCGCCGCGCACGAGACCGTCGAGCGCGACGAGGCTGCACGCTGCCGGTTCCTTGCTACCTCGTCCGCTTCGGCCCGTGGACGCTGTATAACAGCGGCGATACGCTGGCGTACCGGGGCCTCGCGGAGCGCGTCCGTGAGCTCGCCAGCGGGGCAGCGATTCACGTCGCGCTTCTTCCGATCAACGGGGCCGCACCCGAGCGCCCGGTAGCGGGAAACTGCGACGGACCGGAGGCTGCCCGACTCGCCAGGAAGGTGGGAGCACAGCTGGCATCCCGATGCATTACGAGATGTTCGCCTTCAACACGGCGCCGATCGAGCCGTTCGCGACAGAGGGCGAGCGGATCGGACAGCGATACCGCGTTCTAAGGTGCGGGGAGCGCTGGTCGAGTGACTCGATCGGTCCAACTTGAGGGTTTCACCCCAGGTCTATCCTGGATCAGCGATCGTGCAGAGAATGACCAGCACCAGGAAAAGCCTCGCCCTGGGAGCGGTGCGCCGGAGCTGAGCGCCTGGTCAATCGAGCCGATGGTCTGGGCCGGCCACACCGCGCCGCCCGGTCCAGCGCCCATATCTTGCCATCAGCGGCGTGACGGAGATGCCGTGGATCACCACCGACACGGCAACGGTCGTGAGCACGATGGAGACGAGGCGTGCGGCCAGGCCGTCGGGAAGCTCCTGCTCGACCGCGTACATCAGGTAGTAGATCGAGCCGATCCCGCGGACACCGAACCAGCTCATCAGCCCCCATTGCAGCGGATGGGTGTTCGTTCCGACGAGCCCGATGATGACGGACAGCGGGCGGATCACGAGAAAGAGGAGCGGCACGAACCAGATCATGTCGGTGGAGAGATGATGCGTTCCGAGCATCCCGCCGATCAGCAGCACGATTCAGATGGTCCCGAGCCTCTCCAGCTGTTCACTGAAGCCCAGCACGGCCCTGGCCATGTACTCGGGACTATGCTCTACGTCCGACGGGTCCTCGATCTCGGCGGCCTCGCCCGCGGCCTCGGTGGCTCCCTCCGTCGCTCCGGGGCGCTCGTCACCCGTCGAGCTGAGGCGCTCGACGCGGCGCAGCGCCAGGCCGGCGGCGAACACGGCGAGGAACCCGTAAGTGCGAGCTGAGAGCGCCAGTCCGTAGGAGAGCGCGATCAGGCCGAGGGCCAGGTAGTCGTCGGTCCCGATCGTCTCCCGGTGCGCCTGCCGAAGGTGCACGATCAGCCGGCCCACCAGAGTTCCCAGCAGGGCGCCGATCGCCAGCCCGCCGGCGATCGCCCACGCAACGTCCAGCACCCACCAGCGCCAGCCGTTCACTCCGAGATCGTGCAGGCCCAGCAGCCCGAGGCCGAGCATCACGAACGGGAAGGCGGTCCCGTCGTTCAGCCCGGCTTCGCCGGTCAGCCCGAAGCGGAGGCGGTCCTGATCCGTCGGGTGTTCCACCTGCACGTCGGAAGCGAGCACCGGATCGGTCGGTGCCAGCACCGCGCCGAGAAGAACGGCGGCTCCGAGGGGGAGGCCCAGCCCATACACCCCCGCGAGGGTCACCATCCCGATGGTGAGCGTCATCGAGCCGGTCGCGAGCCGGACGGGAAGGAGCCAGCGTCGGTCGGTGAGCGGCGTCCGCAGCTTCAGCCCGGCCGAGAAGAGCGAGATGATCACCACTATCTCGGTGAGTCGCTCGAGCAGGAGCGACTCCTGGATCGGATCGGCATCCATCAGCCCGAACCCGAGCGGCCCGATCGCCAGGCCGACCGCCAGGTAGAGCATCGCGGTAGAGAGCGGCAACCGCTGGAGGACGGTGCTGGCCAGCGCGAGCGCCACCAGCAGCGCCCCGATCAACGCGAACCATAGGCTGAACGTCAGCTGGCTCTGGGTCATGGCAGCAGTGACGGCATCAGCGGAGGAGCCTCGCGCCCGCGCCGGGCCTCCCGCAGCTGAGCGCTGGCGACCCGAAGAGGAAGGCGTTGCGATCCAGCGGAGTCGTGACCGGCACCACGGCAGGGACCTGCGCGGCGATCGCCTCGAGCGTGCTGGCCGTATGCAGCGCCGCGGCGGCCGCGGCGGCGGAGGTATCCGCGGGCTCCCCGGCGGGAGGGTGCGGGTTTCCATAGAGCTCCCGGGCCATCCACTGCCGCGCGTGCGCCCCGCCGACCTCCTCCGCCGCGTCGAGGGCCAGGGCCCGCGCGCTCGCCGTAACCGCGTGTATCACCAGCTGCCGGTACTCCCCGAACAGCTCCGGGTCGACGAGGGGGAGGCGGCCCTCACAGCGTAGCGCGTCGATCTCCCGCAGCGTCTCCTCTCCGATCGCCGCGACGGCTCTGAATCCAGCGGTAGGGACGCCCATCGCCGCCGGACCGCTGGCGGCCCGATTCACCGCTTCCAGCCGGGCGGCGGTGGTGCTCAGCAGGGCGTTCGGGCCGGGCCACTGCAGTCGGCCGTATTCCGCGAGGAACGCCGCCCGCTCCGCCGCCGGGATGGTCGCCAGCGACCCCACCGCCTCGATCACCGCCGGCGCGTACTCCGGGCTCACGCCGGGCGGGCCGAGGCTCCCGTGCCCCGTGAAGATCTCATCCTGCGCGGACGAAAGCGCGCCGTTCCATCGGCCCATGGCCGCGAGCCTGGTGACGACGAACCAGTCGAAGGTGCGCGCGAGGACCTCGACCGGCCGTCTGGCGTGGTCGGCATCCGCGGCGGGTAGAGTCGCGGTCTCGGGCCTGTCGGGGGTAAGGACGGCGAGCGCCGCGGCCAGCGAAGGCGAAGGAGACTTGCTGGCGAAGCCTCGCGCCCTGCTGCTCCTCCGCTGCGCCGCCTGAAAGTCCAGGTCGTGCGCAAGCTCGTGCGCCAGAGTGCCGAGGCCGGTGGTCGCCGGCCAGGTGAGTACCCGCGGGGAGGTCTGATACGACGCGAGAGCGGCCGTTCTCTTCGGCTCGAGAGGGATCGCCACGGTCAGGCCGAAGAAACCGATGCCGGGGAGCACGCTGCGAAGGTCCGCCAGCGACTCCTCTAGCGCGGTCGCGAAGAACGGCAGCCATCGCTCGGGCAGATCCGGGCGGGGTAGCAGGACGACGCCGTGCCGCGCCTGCAGCTGCTGCGGGGTAGGAGATGGTGTGCCGGGGTACCAGACGCGCTCCTGAGCGTGCACGCGCAGCCCCACGGCCGCATAGAGCGCCGCCGCCGCCAGCGCGGTCCGCAGCGCCGGCTCGCGCGTCCCCAGCGCGCGCTGACGACTGGCGAATCTCTCTTCGTCCGCGGCTGCCGAGGCGAACTCCGCCCAGGCGAGGCGCTGCGCCGGCCCGGCGGACGTCGGCAGGCCGTTGCCGATCCCGCGCAGCGCGACGACCAGCGCCGCCCTGGGGGGCATGTTCATCGAGTCCGCGATGGACTGGAGCCGCCGCAGCGCCTCGGAATCCGCGATGGAGCTCGTCCTGCGGGGGCGCCAGGGCATCTCTCCGAAGGTCACTCCGCGGATCGATCCCAGCACGCCGGGGATGGAGCGGATCGCCTGGCGCTGCAGTCGCTCCTCGATCGGCGTGACGACCGGCAGCTCCACCTGCAAGCGTCTGCTTCGTCTCCACTCCGCCACGAGGTCGACCGGGTCGCTGCCGGCGTTGCGGGCGGCGGACAGCAGCCGACGGGCGTCGGCGATCGCCAGCTCTCGGTCGCGGATCAGGGAGGCCACAGAGGCGGCGACGGGGAAGATCGAGCGCTGCACACTCGTCTCGAGCGCCGCGATCCTGTATGCGAGGCGCACCGTGAGCTCGCCGGCGCGCGGATCGGACGCCTGGGTGACCGTCGCCTCGATCAGGTTGAGGTGGGCCCGCGCCCTTGCGACTCGCTCCGCCGGTGGGAGGCCCGCCGGCAGCAGGACCAGAGGATCGATCTCGTAGAGCTCCCCACCCGCCGTCCTCCGCAGCAGCTCCCGCCCGAGATCGCGGCGCACCTCCGGCTCCAGCCTGGGGTCCGAGAGCGCGAACTCCACGAGCCGAAAGGGACCGCCGAGCCCCAGCCGCAATCGCTCCAGGTACCCCGCTCGAACGGCGGCCCGGTCCGGGCGCGCCGAGAGGTACCCCGCCTCCGCCTCCCCGGCGGCTCTGCTGGCCGGCGCTTTGGAGGACGCGTCGCACCCGGCGGCGACCAACAGCAACGCCGCGACCAGACGCACCCGAGCGCGCCTGCTCCTTCCGGAGATCCTGACGCTCAGCGGCACTGCGACCCTGGTCATTCGCGCGAAGCACTCACCCGTCCGCGGCGACGCGAGAGCATAGTCGGTCTCCCCCTGAACACGATCCTCCAAACCTCGCTCGTCTGTGGCCGCCATCGGAACGGGGTGAGCTATGGCAAACTCACGACCACGGTCTCGCGATCCGGCCAGTTCACTGCGCGCTTCCTCGACGAGACACCGGCCGCATGGTGCGATCCAGCCGGGGCGTACGCTTTGCGGTTGAAACGCACTCCCGCAACGAAGAGAGCGCTATGAAGGAAACCCTCGCGAGCGGCGCATGCGCGCTGCTCCTCTCACTCGGCTGCCAGGCCGGCGAGCCGGCCCGCGCGGACGCGCCCGCCGACAGTGCGGCCGGCGAGATCGAGTGGGAGTGGGCGGGCCCGAACGAGACGGCGCTCCTGGTTCCCGTTCACATCAACGGGAAGGGACCGTTCCCGTTCGTGCTGGACACCGGGGCGACGTTGACCTGCGTCTCCGACCAGCTGGCCGCGGAGCTCTCGTTGCCGGAGCCCGCCGGCCAGGTCGGCTTCGGCGCCGGGATCGGCGGCGGAGGGCGCATGCGGATCGTGCGGATCGACTCGCTGCGGGTCGGTGAAGCGCGCGCCGAGGATCTCCCGGCGTGCGCGCTGGACCTCACCGACATCCAGAAGCTCGGGGTCGAGTTCTCCGGGCTCCTGGGGTTGAACTTCCTGAGCTCCTTCCGAGTGGTCCTCGACTTCGAGCGCAACGTCGTCGTGCTGCACCAGCCAGAGACTCCGTAAGCGCGGACGCGGTCCGGCGCGGCTTGCCTCGGCCGCGCCGTGCCGCTCTTTTCTACGGGTCTCGGTTCACTCGGCTCCTCGGCGCGCCGACGCGAGCGCTCCATGCTACCCGTCGGTCGTGACGGGGCTCCGCTCGCGGGATGATGACGCAGGACGATGAGCTCTACTCTCAGCCTTATCCTGATCGTAATCGGCGCGTACCTCGCGGCGCACGTGGCGTCGCGGTGGGTCGCGCGCCGCTTCCTGATCGTCTCCGGGGCGGAGTATCTGCTCCTGGGGGTTCTCCTGGGGCCGCAACTTTCCAGGATCATCAGCGCCGAGGCGGTCAGCGGGTTCGCGCCGTTCCTCACCCTGGCGCTCGGCTGGATCGGAGCCGTCGTGGGGGCGCAGTTCTATCTCCCCGACCTCCTCCGCTTCAAGGCGGATGCGTATCGAATGGCCTTCGGCGAGGCGATCCTCACCGGGGCAGCCGTCGCGGGCGCAATGGTCCTCTGCATGTCCTGGGTCTTTGACATCCCGCCGCAGCAGGCACTGATCCCGGCGCTGGTGATGGGCTCCATCGCGACCGCCTCCTCACCCGCCGGAATAGCGCTGGTCGGTCGGAAGCTGGGGAACCAGGGGGCCGTGGTTCGGCAGATCCAGCTCACGACCGCGATCGACGCTCTGGTCGCGATCACCGTGTTCGGGCTGCTGTTCGCCTTCGACCACCACGCGCCTGCCGGCGGCGTTCGGCCGCTCACCGCCACCGAGTGGGCCGTCGTCACCATCGCGATCGGGTGCGTCGGCGGGGCTCTGTTCCACCTGTTCCTGGGCACCGAAACCAAGATCGACCGGCTGTTCATCGGGCTGGCCGGCGCGGTCATCCTGGCGAGCGGCGCGGCGGCCTACCTACGCCTGTCCCCGCTGGTGCCGACCATGCTGATCGGCGCGATCCTGATCAACACGTCGTCGAGCCGGAAGGAGATCCGGCAGACGCTCTCCAGCATCGAGCGGCCCATCTACTTCGTCTTGCTGATCTTCGCGGGGGCTGCCTGGCAGCCGAGCACGCGGGCATGGGTGATCCCGGTGGTCGTGTTTCTCGTCTCGCGCACGCTGATGAAGATGTACGCCACCGCGCTGGTCACCTGGGCGAACGACTCGCTCCCCGCGCTGGGGCCCGCGTGGGGGCGCGCGCTGCTGGGGCAGGGCGGCCTCGCGGTGGCGATCGGCCTCAATTACGTCCTCCACGACCGCTCCTTCCTCCCACACCTGGTGTTCACCGCGACCTTGATCTCCGTCCTGCTCACCGACCTCACGTCCGCACGCGTGGCGGAGAGCGTGGTCGGTGCCGCGAAGCGTCACCGCGCCGCCGGGGCGACCCCGAGGCGGGAGTCGGTTCCCTCGACCGAGTCGCAGGAGGTCTGAGGAGATGCGCCGCCTGATCATTCTCGCCCTGCTGCTCGGCGGAATGAACCTCATCCTGCCGCTCGGCCAGCAGGGGCAGGGTTCGCTCGCGCTGCTGTCGTTCGGCTTCCTCATCCTCGCGGCGTACACCGTCGGGGAGATCGCGAAATCTTTCAAGCTGCCGCGGATCGTCGGCTACCTCTTCGCGGGTATCCTGTTCGGCCCGTACTCGCTCGGCGTAGTCTCGCACGAAGGTGTCGCGCGGCTGGGCACGATCAGCCAGCTCGCGATCGCGCTGATCGCTTTCCTCGCAGGCGCGGAGCTGCGCTGGGCCGAGGTCAAGGAGAGGGGCGTTCTGCTGTTGAAGATGACGGGCGTAGAGCTCCTCCTCACCTTCTTCCTGCTCTTCGGCGTGCTGTTCGGGTTCCGGGAGTACCTGCCGTTCCTGCGGGGGATGCCCGACCCGCAGATGATCGCGTTCGCGCTGCTCTTCGCCTCGATCGCCATCGTCCATTCGCCGGCGGTGACGATGGCACTACTGACGGAGACCGGCGCCCGCGGGCCCGTGGCCAGAACGACTCTGGGGATCGTGTTGATCTCGGACGTCGTGGTGGTACTCTTCTTCTCGATCGCTCTCGCAATCGCGCGGTCTTTGAGCCCGCCGACCGGCAGCGTCCATGCACCGTCGGTGGCGCTGGTGATCTGGGAGATCGTCGGCGCCGTGCTGGTGGGCGCGATCCTGGGCGCGGGGGTGGCGACGTATCTGCGCTATGTCGGCAAGGAGCTGATCTTCTTCGCCATCCTGGTGGCGTTCTTCGGCCTGGAGATCGCCCGGGTCGCACACGTCGAGGTGCTCCTCACGCTGTTGACGGCGGGGTTCGTGATGGAGAACGGCTCGCGCGGGGACGAAGGGCGTCGGCTGCTCCACGCGATGGAGCGCTCCGCGGCGCCCGTTTTCGTGGTCTTCTTCGCGCTCGCCGGGGCCAAGATCTCTGTGACTCAGGTCGCGCAGCTCTTCCCGCTGGTCGTGCCGATCGCGATCGTGCGAATGATCGGGATCTGGACCGGAACGAGGATCGGAGCGCGGTGGGGGAAGGCGGGGCCGACGGAGGGCAGATACACGTGGATGGGCCTGATCTCGCAGGCCGGCGTCGCGATCGGCCTTGCCGCGATCGTCGCCGAGGCCTACCCCGAGCAGGGCGCCGCTCTGACCGCGCTCCTGCTTTCCCTGATCGCGATCAACGAAACGGTCGGGCCGATCCTCTTCCGGCGCGCCCTCGCGCTCACCGGCGAGATCGATCCCGTTCCGATCTCCACTCCCCTTGCTCCGCCCGCGCAGGCGCCGCCTCCGGCAGTCGCCGGGACGTAGTGCGGCGCGACCGCGGCGGCCCAGATCGTGCGCCCAAACCATGCCGACCGGGCTACCCTGGAGTGTGCAGGGGCTCCCGGTCGATCGGTGCTGCCGGACCGCCCGACGCCTGGCCCGCCCGGGGGCGCCTGGGTCTTCGGCACCTCTCCGGGCACCGCGAACGCCGCCGCCGACCGCACCATCATCAGCGAAGGGATAGATGATCTCGAAGGTACTTCGGTCCTGCCTGAGCGTTCTGGCGGGCGCTCCCGCGGGGGCCGCGGCGGGTCCGATGCCGCCGCTCCACCGGGATCGCGAGGAGGAAAGCCGGCGGCTCCCTCCCTCGAAGACGGGGAACGGGAAGGTGTCGGTCGTCATCCCGTGCTACAACGCCGAGGATTTCGTGGGAGCGACCGTCCAGTCGGTGCTGGAACAGACCTACCCGGACGTGGAGATTCTGGTCGTGGACGACGGATCCACCGACGGCAGCCGGGAGGTGATTCGGCGGTTCGCCGGGCGTGTCCGTGAGATAGACTCTGGCACTAACCGCGGCGGTAGCCACGCCCGCAATCGCGGGGCTGCGCTCGCCGTTGGCGAGTTCCTCATGTTCCTCGACTCCGACGACGTCATTGCGCCGGACACGCTCGCTGGCCTCGTGGAAGCTGCCGGGCAGGGCGCGGATTCGATCGCGTTCTGCGAGTGGGATCGGCTCAGGAGCCGGGATGGCGGATGGCGCGCGGAGCCGGCAGACGCCGCCCTTCCCGATCCGGACGCGGACCCTTTGGGCGAGTGGCTCGGGATGCGCTGGCTGCCACCCTGCGCGGTGCTCTGGCCACGTCAGCTCTTCGAGCGCACCGGCGGATGGGACGAGAACCTGACGTACAACGATGATGGCGACCTGATGATGCGGGCTTTCCTGAACGGGGACCGGCTCCGACGAGCTGAGTACGGACGGGCTCATTATCGGGACCATGGTGCAGCGCGTATCACGGTCGGCACGGACCTCTCCTCGACGCGCCGCGTCCGCTCGGGCATCAGGGTCC
>JAHWJV010000115.1 GCA_019348265.1 Gemmatimonadota bacterium | reverse complement strand
AACGCCGGAGAGCACACCTTTGTCGCCCAGTGGGCCGGCTTCTACGCCGACATGGACGAGACGGCCCAGACGCTCATGTCCGAGCTGATGACCGGCCAGATCACACCGGACGAGCTGATCGAGCAGATGCAGGCGCTTGCCGATCAGATTCGCGAGGACGATTCGATTCCGAAGTACACGGTCGAGGCACCGGGCTCGACAGGGATAGAAGCATCCCCCGAGGCCAGCCCGGCAGCGTAGCAGGAAGTATCAGAGGCAGGGCGGTGCCGGCCTGCTCGGCCTCACCGCGATGGACTACCGCTTTCTGTCGAGCGGGTTCGCGCAGGGCGGAGCGAGCGCGAACGACAAGATCGTCCTGGCGATGATCGGAGTAGGGGCGATGGGGAAGAACCGCCTGAACGGCTTCCTCGAGCATCCGGACGTCGAGATCTCCGCGATCTGCGACGTGGACGCGCGGCACGTCGAGGAAGGGATCGCCCTCGTGCGTGCCAAGCGCGGCCGCACGCCGAAGGCGTTCCGCGATTTCCGCGACGTGCTGGACGAGCCCGACGTGGATGCCGTGGTGGTGGTGACGCCGGACCACTGGCACGCGCTGCCGACGGTGCGCGCCTGCGAGGCGGGGAAGGACGTGTTCGTGGAGAAGCCGCTGAGCTTCAGCGTGGCCGAGGGCCGCGCGATGGTGGACGCGGCGGCGCGACATCGGCGCGTCACCCAGATGGGGAACCACATCCACAACGACGTGAGCAATTACCGGCGCGTGGTGGAGCGCGTGAAGAGTGGCCAGCTCGGGCGGGTGACGCGCGTGCACCTGTGGAAGGCATCCACGACGCAGGGCCGGGGGAACCCGCCGGACGCCCCGCCGCCGCGCGAGCTGGACTACGACCTCTGGCTGGGCGTCGCCCCGCGCCGGCCCTACAACCCGCTGAGGTCGCACCTCTCCTGGCGCTATTTCTGGGATTACTCGGGCGGCGAGCTGATCGATTTCTGGTGCCACATCTCCGACGTGGCCTTCTGGGCGCTGGACCTGAAGGCGCCGGAGACCGTCTCCGCCATTGGTGGGCGATACCACCTCGACGACGGCACGGAGACTCCGGATACGGTGGAGGCGCAGCTGGCTTTTCCCGGCCTGAACTACGTCTTCCGCCTCCACCCGCGTGCCCTGCCGGGCTTCGAGCACATGGGCTCGATCGGCTGTGTCTTCGAGGGCACCGACGCGACGCTGGTGACCTCCTACAATCGACACGAGGTGTACGTCGCAGGGAAGAAGGTCGAGGACATGCCCGCTCCCAGCCTGCGGATCCCCGACTCGCCCGGCCACCTGCGCGAGTTTCTCGACGCCATCAAAGCCCGGAAGCTGGACACGACGTGCAACGTCGCTTACGGACATCAGCTCACGAAGCCCGGGCTGCTCGCGAACATTGCGCTCCGCACCGGGACCACGCTGCGATGGGACGACCAGCGCGAGGCGATCGTCGGCAACCCCGAGGCCCAGCGGCTGCTCACGGACTCGACGCGTCACGCCTGGACGCTGCGGCCCGAGCCCGCGGCTCGAGCTCCCGTGGCGCGCTGAGCCCCGGCCTGAGGGGGGTGAGATCCAGTCGAGTCGACGACCACGCGCTCTGCCGGAGGCGCGGGACTCAGCACGATGGGATGATGCAACACCGCGCGGGAGACGAGCCGTGGAAGTGATTGTAGAGGGGGTGCCTGTGCGGGGGCCGGCCGCCGCCCGCGCTGGCAGGGGACCCGCGCGGTGGGGGCTGTTGGCGTTGCAGGTCGGGGCGGTGGCCGTGGTGCTCGCCTCGGTCACGGACAAAGCGTTCGAGCTGGACCGGTTCTTCGTGCCGAAAGAGCTCGCGCTCCACCTCACCGCACTCGTCGCAGGCGTCCTGGCGGTGGGCGCGTTCCGTCGGGCGGGATTGACCCGCGTCGATCTACTTCTCGTCGGCCACCTCCTGCTGGGCGCCGCCTCGGCGTACTTCGCGGAGGATCGCGCTCTCGCGGCGCGGGGGCTGGCCATCAGCGTCTCCGCCGTCGCGGTCTTCTGGGCAGCACGGGGTTTGAGCGAGGTGGGGCTCGCGAGGCCGCTGGTCGGAGCGCTCGCGCTGGCGGTGGTGCTCGGGGCCGTCACGGCACTTCTGCAGGTGTACGGCGTTACCACTGACTTCTTTTCGGTGAACCGCGCGCCGGGCGGCACCCTCGGAAACCGCAACTTCGTCGCACACATGGGTGCGTTCGGGGTGCCCATGGTGCTGCTGGTGGCGCTGACGGCGCGGCACGTCGCGGGCTACCTGCTGAGCGCCGTGGGGATGACGATCGTCGTCGCCACGCTGGTGCTCACCCGTTCCCGCGCCGGCTGGCTGGCGTTCGGCGCGGCGATGCTCGTCTTCATCGCCACGATGCTGCTGTCCGGCTCGGTACGCCGACACCGGCGGACGTGGGGCCGCCTCGCTGGAATACTCCTGCTGATCGGAGCCGGAGTGGCCGCGGCGGTCGTGCTTCCGAACAGCCTGCGCTGGCGTGGCGAGAACCCGTATCTCTCATCTGCGATCGGGATCGTCAATTACCAGGAGGGAAGCGGGCGCGGGCGGCTGGTGCAGTACCGTCAGTCGATGCGGATGGCGCTGGATCACCCGCTGCTGGGGGTAGGACCCGGCAACTGGTCGGTGGAGTACCCCGATTACGCCGCGCCGGGAGATCCGTCGCTCTCCCGCAGCCGTCCAGGCGCGACCTCAAACCCATGGCCCAGCAGCGACTGGGTCGCGGCGATCGCGGAGCGCGGCTTTCCGGCGGTGATCCTCCTCGCCGCCGCCCTGATCGGCATCGCCCTCTCCGCATATCGCCGCCTGCTCGCGGTGCCTGACGAGGAGGAGGCGCTGGCCGCCGGGGCGCTGTGTGCGACGCTGCTGGCGACGGTCGTCGCCGGGCTCTTCGATGCGGTGCTCCTCCTCGCGCTGCCCACGCTGCTCGTGTGGGGCACGCTGGGCGCGTTGCGCTCGCCCCAGGAGGCGCCGGTCAGCCCGACCCGCGCCAAACTCAGCATGGCGCTGCTCATCGTCCTCGCCACCTCGGCCGGAGTCGGCGCCGCCCAGAGCGTCCGTCAGCTCTCCAGGATGGAGATCCTCGCGGGTGCGCGCCTGGATCGGCCGCCGCTCGCCGCGCGGGGCGACTCCCGCGGCAGCGCCAGGTGGTGTGGGGAACCTACCCGGGCTCGGCCGGGCCCGACCGGGAGAACGACGTGAAGCGGATCTGGAGCGGCCCCAGCCCGGACCGACCGGAGGCGGACGACCTCGGGCCGCAGGAGCCGCTCGGGGTACGCGTCGAAACGGGCAGGGCACCCCAGGCCCCTGTGCGCAGACTGATCCGGGCCGTGCTCGTGCTCCTCGTGGGATACTACGTCTTCTGCGTCCTCCTCCTGGTCGCGTATCGCTTCGTCCAGCCACCCACCACGGGGGTGCAGATCCAGCGCCGGGTCGAGGCGCTCGTAAGCGGGCGGGAGTACACGAAGAAGCGAGAGCACGTGGCGCTCGACGAGCTGCCGCGCCACGTACCGCGCGCGGTCGCCGCAGCGGAAGACGGTAAGTTCTGGAATCACTGGGGCTTCGACTTCGCCGAGATGTGGAGCGCCGCGAGGGAGAGCGGCCGCATCCGCGGAGCGTCGACCATCACCCAGCAGCTGATGAAGAACCTCTTCGGGACCACACACCGCAACCCGATCCGCAAGGTCTACGACCTGACGCTCACTCCGGCGGCGGAGCTGATCCTGGGCAAGAACAGGATCATGGAGCTCTACCTGAACCAGGTCGAGTGGGGCCCCGGCGTCTTCGGGATCGAAGCCGCCGCGGAGCATCACTACGACAGGGATGCAGCCGACCTGACGCGAACGCAGGCGGCCGGACTCGCCGCGCTGCTCCCGGGGCCGCTCAGGCGAACGCCGGACAACACCCCGGAGTACCGGGCGTCGATCTTGAGGCGCATGAACAGCAGAGGGTGGTAGATGGCCCGGATGGCCGGCCGGGACGGCACCATGGGCACCGGCCCCTACGACCTGGCCAGCTCCAGGCGTCGACGATCACGTCGCTGGGGACGTGCAGGTTAGTGATCCCGTTGTCGGAGTTGACCATCGCGATTCCCGGCCCGCGCTGCGGAACCCGAGCGCCGCGTCTCCTACCTGGTGCGTCAGGAGGTGGACGTTGCGGTCGGCGCCGCCGTTCACCACCTCGAGCCTACCGCCCGCGATGCGCCAGTCCTGCACCGGGTTGCTCCAGAATTCCGGACCCGGGCCATACACGGGTGACGTCCTCCGGCCAGGCGCTCCGGAAGCCGCTGGGGGTCGGAGCGGGAGCGGCGGCCCTCCGAAGTGCCGAGATAAAAGGCCGCCACGCCCCGCTGACCCTTGACCGGCCCGTCGTAGCACTCCAGCTATTAGGTGGAGCTCGCTACGGAGCTATTCCACTCCGACCCGTCCACCCTTGAGAGCACCGGCCGCGGTCACCGACGGAACGGGCAGCTTCTCGATCGAGGAGATCGAGGTCGGCGAGCCGCGCCCGGACGAGGTGCTGGTGGAGGTGCGCGCGGCGGGGATCTGCCACACCGACTGGGACTCCCTCTCCTGGGGTGAGCCGCTCGTCCTCGGCCACGAGGGCGCCGGCGTGGTGCTGCAGGTCGGCTCGGAGGTGACGCACGTCCAGCCGGGTGACCGGGTGCTGCTGAACTGGGCGATCTCCTGCGGCGTCTGCTTCCAGTGCGCGGCCGGGAACCACGCGCTGTGCGAGACGAACTCCCCGGTGATCCGCTCGCGGCCTTGGTCGGGGCATGCGCACCCGCAGGGGACGCTCCGACGTGGGGAGCCGATCCGCCGCTCGTTCAACCTCGGCGCCATGTGCACGCACGCGCTGGTGCGGCGGGAGGCGGTGGTCCCGATCGAGGCGGAGATCTCTTTCGCGGCCGCCTGCATCGTAGGTTGCGGGGTGATGACCGGGTACGGCTCGGTGGTGAACGCGGCGAAGGTGCAGCCGGGAAGCTCGGTGGTGGTGATCGGGGTCGGCGGTGTCGGGCTCAATGTCGTGCAGGGCGCGCGAATCGCGGGCGCGGCGACCATCATCGCCGTCGACCGCCAGTCGTCTCGCTTCGAGATGGCGCGGCGCTTCGGCGCGACGCACACGGTCCGGAGCGCGCCCGACGACCGGGATCTCGCCAGCGCGGCCAGCGAGATTCGCCAGCTGACGCAGGGGCGGGGCGCCGACTACGCCTTCGAGTGCACCGCGGTCCCGGAGCTCGGTGCCGCTCCGCTCGCGATGGTGCGGCACGGCGGCACCGCGGTGCAGATCAGCGGGATCGAGCAGGAGATCACCATCGACATGCGCCTCTTCGAGTGGGACAAGAGCTATCTCAACCCGCTCTACGGGAAGTGCAACCCGACGGTCGATTTCCCGCGCATCTTCCGGCTGTACGAGAAAGGCGACCTCTTGCTGGACGAGCTGGTGACGCAGACCTACTCCCTCGACGAGCTCGGCCGCGCCTTCGACGATCTGCACCACGGGCGCAACGCCAAGGGCGTGGTCCTTCTGAGCCCGTGAGCACCCCTGTGGGCGAAGAGACGGCCGCCGGCGTCAGCTTCCGCACCATCGGCGTGTCGGACCCCGCGCTGGAGCTGGCCGGGCTGCGCTTCGTCACGGTGCGCGGGGCGGCGCTGCGCGGGCGCGCCGACCTGACGCTGGCTCCCGTGGGGAATACGGATGGCGCGCCGCTGGTGATCCTGCTGCACGGTGTGTACGGCAGCCACTGGTCGTGGGCCCTGCAGGGCGGCGCCCACCGAACGGCCTCTCGAATGCACGCCGGAGGAGAGATCGGCCCCGCGGTCCTGGCCATGCCCTCGGACGGCCTGTGGGGCGATGGGAGCGGCTATGTTACGCACGCGGAGCACGACTTCGAGCGGTGGATCGTCGAGGAGGTGCCCGCCGCGGCTGCGCAGGTGCTCGGCCGCCCCGAGCGCTGGCCGGCGCTGTTCGTCGCCGGGCTCTCGATGGGCGGGTTCGGCGCGCTGCGGCTCGGCGCGAAGTACCCGGACCGGTTCGCGGGGATATCCGGGCACTCGTCCATCACGGATTTCCAGCAGATGGGCCAGTTCGTGTCGGACCCGCTGGAGAAGTACGACGTTCCACTGGAAGATCGCAGCGTGCTGGAGACGATCCTGCGGACCCGGGAAAGGCTCCCTCCGCTGCGCTTCGACTGCGGTGCCGGCGACCAGTTGATCGAGCACAATCGGGCGCTGCACACGGCGCTCACGAGCGCGGGGATCGAGCATCGCTACGAGGAGTTTCCGGGCGCCCACGAGTGGAGCTACTGGAGCGACCATCTCGCGGACACCCTGCGGTTCTTCCACCAGATCGCGTCGGGCGAGCATCGCTGACGCGCCATCCGGAGAGCATACCCATGGCCGTACAATCGAAGCGCGATCGCCCGCGCGGGCGCTCTGCCGAGCAGAACTGGACAGGGAATGGCGCGGCAGCGGTGAGCCCGCTCCATCGCCGGCTCGGGAACCCGGAGAGCCCGGTGCCGGAGCTGGGGGGTGTTTGCAGTTACGCCGACGCCGCGCGGCCCGGGCTCGACGTGACGGAGACGGTGGCACTGCTGAAGCGCCACAACTGGGTGGAGACGCGCCTGACGGATCTCTTCCTGACGCGGCTCAACTCCACGCCGGAGTGGGAGGTCAAGGGCGCCTTCTCGCTGCATCTCTGGCTTGACGCGGAGCACGCGAAATGGGTCCGCGAGCGGGTGGCGGAGCTGCGCCACCCGCCGCACCGCTTCGAGCAGGTCCCTGACCCGGGCCTGGAGGCGTTCCTCCAGGAAGCGCTCCGCTCGCGTGACACCCTGGAGGTGCTCACCGCCGTCTACCGGGTCATCAAGCCGGCGCTGCTCGACGCCTATCGCGTTCACCAGGTGGCGATCAACCCGCTGGCCGACCAGCCGACCCGTCGCATCCTCCGCTTCATTGTCCTCGAGGAGGAGGAGATGATCGAGTGGGGCGAGCAGGCGCTCGAGTCGCTGCTGTCGACCGCGAGCGACGAGGAGAAAGCCCGCGTCTCCGCCTGGGAAGCCCACCTCCGCGCTTACCTCGCCGCGGCGGGCGGGCTGCTCGGAACCGAGCGGAGTTCGGAGGAGCAGCTCCCCGCGTCGCGTGCCACCGCCGAGCCGACGCTGCAGGTCGACTGGATCCCACGCCGGGACTCGCGGCTCGAGAGCGACAACAACGAGTTCCCGCCGCACTGGGTCTATGCCCAGCGCGAGCGCCCGGTGAAGGAGCGGATGCTGGCGCTGATCTGCAAGCGCCTTCTGGAGATGGACGTGCCGGAGATGATGGCGCCCATCATCTGGAAGACGCGCGAGCAGGCGAAGAAGGCGGGAAAGCCGAAGCAGTGGGTCTACACGGCGGACATGGCGCGGCAGGTGTGGGACGAGGCGCGCCACTCGATGCTCGGCGAGGCCTGGCTGGTGGCGCACGGCATCGACTGGACGCAGGTGCCGCTCAACGTCGGCTTCTCCAACGGGCTCAACACCCTCGCCACGCCCGACGAGGCGCACGCGGCGCTGTACTGGATCGAGCAGGGGCTGATGCCCCGTACCACCGGCAAGGGCTACGAGTACGACGTCGCCAACGAGGACGGCAACCCACTGGCGGTCGTCTTCCAGGACTTCGATTGGGCGGACGAGGTGTTGCACGTGCACATCGGCCGCCACATCGTCGAGGCACTCGGGTCGCGCAAGGAGGCCGAGCGCCTGGGCGAGGAAGCCTTCGGGAGGGTGATGGAAGCGCGTCGACGGCGGCAGGCCGAGGAGGGCGAGGAGAAGCACCGTCCCTGGTGGACGGCGTTCTGCGAGACCGCGATCGGCCTCACTCCGGCCCCGCTGAACGACGAAGTGATGGCGTCACAGGACGCGCCCTGGAAGACCGAGTGAGCGGCGAGGCCGGCCGCGAAGGAAGGGGGGCAACGCAGCCCAGGAATCCTGGTTCCACTCAGAGGCGCCGATCCGGCATTACTCGCGGCGCTACGTGAAGTACGGACGGACGGGCACCGTCCCACCGAACGCCCTCACTCGCACGGGCCCTTCTTCGGGACCGTGCTCCGTTTCTGACGGACGGATCCCGAGCGGCGTCACTTTCCCGTCGCTAGTCGCCCGCCCGCGCCGTGCCGGTAGCCATCGCCAGCGCCCGGCTCCCGTAGGCGCCGGGCCGCTTCGTTCCGCGGATGCGAGCATAGGTCGATAGCGCCTGCCCCACCACCTGGTCCATGTTGTAGTACTTGTAGGTGGCCAGCCTGCCTACGAAGTGAACGCCATCCGTCGCGTCGGCGAGCAGCTTGTATCTGCGATACAGATCCGCGTTCTCCGGCCTGGCCGCCCGTTGATAAAGCTCTTCCTCCCGCTCCAGCAGCCTGGGCGGAGCGAGCCGAAAGAGCGACAGCTCGTCCATCACTTCGTACACGGTGGCCCGGGGGAGCAGGTGCCGCGTGAAGCCGAGCGCCATCTGCGTGTAGTACCAGAGCACGAAGTCGTGGATGCCATGCTCGGCCAGCAGGGTGTTCAGCAGGGCCCGCTGCGCCGACTCGGCCGCCGCTCGGGGAGAAGCGGAGCCCATCCGACCGTTATCTAGGCGTCGCCGGCGCCCGGTTTCGTCCGCCGCGGCGACGTAGAGGAAACGCGCAGGTCGGCCGGCCCGGAGCATCTGCGCGGTTGACGGCGGAAGGGCCGGTCGCTCTGGTCAGTGGGGAGGCTCGCGCCGCAGAAGGACCCGCGCGCCTACCTCGATTCCACGGCGTTCGAAGTAGCCCTGGCTCACCTCCAGGGCCGCGGAAAACGGAGACCCGGAACGGTACGTGGGGCACAGGAGAGGGAGGGGGCTCCGGCAGGGACGCAAATGGCGGATCTCTCGGATCACCCATGCGTGATCGAGAAAGGCGATACTCAGAGGGATGCTGGTGCCGTACATCCAGAAAGACGTTCCGGCAGGCTGCTCCTGGGTGAAAAGGAAGATCATCCCTTCGTTCGCGGGAAGCTCAGCGCGTCGTGACAGCCCCTGCCGCCGCTGGCGGGGATTTTCTGCGATCTCCACCTGGAGCGAGAACGTGTCCGGTGACG
>JAHWJV010000114.1 GCA_019348265.1 Gemmatimonadota bacterium | reverse complement strand
ATGGCCGAATGGTGAACGAAGCAATCCTTCGCGCCGTCTTCCGGCGTGATGAACCCGAAGCCCTTCGTCTCGTTGAACCACTTCACGGTACCGGTGGTGCGCATTCCCGAACTCCCTGTACTTGTTCTGACTGCCGAGGCCCGGAATCCTCCGTGCCGTGCGACTGCCGATTACTCACGGGTCCTGTGCCCCCCGCGCTGGGCAAAAAAAGTGGGCCCCAGAGGTATGCCCTCGGGCCCCCTAATCGCCGCCCGCACATCGCCCGAAGGCCAATGTACCAGCGAGTCGTCCAATATAGGGGCGAAATCGGCTGGGCACAAGACCACGGCGAGATGCGCGCAGAGGCACGGCATTCGCGCGGCCCCGCGTTTGCACGTTTCTGCAGAGCGGCGCAGCTTGACCTTCGCCGGCGCGCCTCCCTCTTCCTCCACCTCTAATGGCCATGAGTGACCCGGTTCAGCGGCGGTTGTTGGAGCGGGAGCTCGAATTCATGAGCTTCTTCGCGCTCGGCATCGCGCGAGATCTGGATGACGCGACGGAGGAGAACCAGCTTACCCTGGTACGCGGCCTCTTCGCGGTGACGCTGAAGCTGTCGCGCCTCCTCTGGCCTTTCGGACGGCGCGCGGGAGACGACATAGCCTTGGTGGAAGCCGCCGACGTTCGTGCGTTGCTGGGGGTTGACGAGAGCAACCCGCTGGCCCCAGAGCGGACGCCGCCGCTCGCCGCCGCGCTCCGCCTCGACAGCGAGGATCTGCGGAGCGTGCTGGACCTCGAGCAGAGGCTCCTCACGATCGAGGGGCGAGCCTATCCTTTCTCCCGCCTGATCGACGCGATCCGCGCCGTGCACCGGGGCGTGCACCCCATGCCCGAGTAGCCGAGGAGCGAAGTGATCGACCCCCAGAGTTCATCGATCGGTGGCGCACCGGTAGGGCGAGTGCCGGGTGGCGGCCGCCTCGGCTCGCCACCACGGCCAGGTGTGGGCACTCAGTCGTCGCGCGTCGAGTCCCGCGTAAGATCCTCCGTGTCCGCGCGCAGCGACTCGACGTCTTCCCGCAGGTCGTCGAGTCTTTCGCGGTTTTCCGCGACCTGGTCCTGAGCCCCGGCCAGGGCCTCACTGGACTGGTCGAGCCGGCGAGCGTTCTCAGCGAGAAAGCGCGCCGCTTCTTCCTGGCTCGCGGCGGCGTCCGCCTGTCGCTCCTCCGTGCGCACATCGTCCTGTCGCCGGACCTGGTCCGCCTCCAGCACTTCCTCGCTATTCTTGATGTCCGCGCCCAGGCGCTCCGTTCGACGCGGGAAGACCGCGTCCTTTTCGGGCCGGTCCAGATGGTCTCTGGTCATGGAATCTCCTCCAAGAATTGGGGTCTTCGCCTTTCATGGGCCACCGGATGCGGTTCCGCAAACAAGCGGCCAGCCGTACCTCTTTCGACCTTCCCAGCCACACCGATCCTGCGATGAGCGTTATCCTCGGCGAGGGGGCGAACGGGCTTCCGATGCTCTCCCTGGCGCACCCCTCCGGAAGCACGGCCGAGCTCTATCTCGACGGCGCTCACCTCACCTCCTGGATCCCGGCCGGTGGCGTGGACGCGCTCTTCCTGAGCCGGGCAGCCGAGATGGCCCGCGGAAAGGCGATCCGCGGAGGGGTTCCGATCATCTTCCCGCAGTTCGCGAAGCGGGGGCCGCTTCCGAAGCACGGGTTCGCGAGGGTGGTGAGATGGCAGTGGCTCCAGGAGGAGGCTGGGGCAGACGCGACGCGGGCGACGCTGGAGCTGGTCGACTCGGAGGAGACGCGCGCGAGCTGGCCGCACCGCTTTCGCGCGCGGGTCACCGTGGACCTGGCGGAGCGGACTCTCGCACAGCAGCTCTCAGTGGAGAGTACCGATCACGAGCCGTTCTCCTTTACCGCCGCCCTGCATACCTACTTCCGGATCGGGGATCTGCGCGACGCGGCCATCGTGGGACTCGGCGGCGCCGCTTTCGAGGACCACTCGCCGGGTCGCGAAGGGGTGCGGGAAACCACCGCGGGCCTGGTGGTGACGGGCGAGATCGACCGCATCTACGTCGGCGCGCCCTCCACCCTGCAAATCGCCGACGGTCGTAACGCCCGCACGCTCGAGCTGCGGTTCGACGGATTCGAGGACGTGGTCGTCTGGAATCCGGACGAAAGGGGCGCCGCGGCGCTGCCGGACATGGAGGCTGATGAGTACCGTCAGATGATCTGCGTCGAAGCAGCCCAGGTGAGCCGCCCGGTGGGACTCGAGCCGGGGGAAAGGTGGGAGGGACGGCAGCGGGTGGAGGTGGTGCCCGGCGGCTGAGAGCGTGCGCGATCCCGCTCCTCCGCCAAGTTCACCGAGGTGAGGTCGTCGACCGGCTGGTCCGACGAGCGTGGTCGCGTCACATCCGGGTTCTGTATCTGCTGGATCTCCAGCGAGGGCGACGAGCACGCGAGCCACCCGGCTGTGCTATCTCCAGTTCGAGCGCTCACTCAAATTTGTCATTCCACTTGACGACACTCCCTGACAATGGCTCGCTCTGGACCAGTGCGGAGACTCCCTGAGGCGACAGTGCGAACGCGGCAAATGGGCCTGCATGTCACGCCTGGTGATGCGGCTCTTCTGCTCGCAATCCATGCGTCTCTCTCGAAATTCAGATCGTGAGCAACGACATATACGTCGTCGGAGCATCTGGTTGAACGCAGAAAGGTCGCGCAGAAAGGCCGCGCTTGCCGGATGGGAACGGACCGGAATAACTTGCGAGCGCCCACCGTGACGCGGGCGCTCGCTTCCGGAAGCTCGCCCTTCCCCCACCCCAGAGCCACGGGTCCCATGTACTCGTTCGGAATGCGGGCCGTCTGATGCAGCGGAAGACCATTCTCATCGTGGATGACTCGGACAGCATCTGCACCGGGATCGCTTCTTATCTGGAGGTGAACGGGTACGGTGCGCTGACCGCCTACGACGGAGAACAGGGGGTGCGCATCGCTCGTCGCGAGCGACCCGACGCGATCCTGCTGGACATCATGATGCCAGTGCTGGACGGGTGGGAGGCGATCAAGCAGCTCAAGGCGGATCCCGAGACCGCCGGGATTCCGGTGCTGGCGCTGAGTGCGCTGCGCCTGTCCTCCGAGCAGGTGTCGGCCGCCGGATTCGAGGGCTACCTCTCCAAACCGGTCCCGCCGCATCGGTTGATCGACGAGATCGACCGGGTATCGCCCGTGGCGCGGGTGCGCTGACCGCGACTCCGCGGGCACGGATCCCGCACCGCCGGGTCTGATGAAGCCCGAACCGCTCGGTCAGGACGAGGTGAGCACGCTTCGCGCGGAGCTGCGGCAGGCGCTGCAGCTGCAGCGTGCCGCGTACGAGCAGATGCTGGAAGCACAGAGCGCCCTCGAAGAGGTCACCGCGCGAGCGCGGAATCTCCTCGAGGGCGGTCCGGACGCGCCCGACCCCGCGGACTGACCAGCTTCCCTATCCCGCCCGGCCCAGGACCGCCATCGGCCTCCGCCAGTGCCCGCGCTCCCTCCATGCGTGACGGCCCCGCCGTACATAGACCGCCTCGGCCCTCGCAATCAGCTGCACCGGCAGCAGCAGCGGCCAGGCCAGGCTCGCGGCCAGTGCGACCGCCGCAAGCAGCAACCGCTCCTCCAGGGCAAACAGCCGCTCACGACGACGCGAGCGGGCGCGCAGGAGCATCATCTGCGCCGCGTGCATCCAGAAGGCGAGCGCGACGGCGGCATACGCCGTCATTACATACGAAGTACTCATCGGCTTCCATCCTCCAGCGACAGTTGTTCCCGGTCACCGCCCCGACTGTCTCTACGACGGATAGGGGGCATTTGTTTTACATGGGTCAGTCGACCGGGGGGTAGAGAGTCGTCAGTCGTCAGTCGTCAGTCTTCAGCCGAGGGCCTTCGAGCAGGACTGACGACTGACGACTGACGACTGACGACTGATTCACAGCCTGGCCGCCGCCGGCCCATCACCTTAGCTTCGGATAGGGCTCGCGCGGGGCGAAACCTTCGCCCCCGCCGGCGCGTAGCTTGGTGGAGGACGAATCGTTCCCTCTCGAGGAGGATGCATCGTGGGCAAGCTCGTGGGCGGCGGCGCTCTGCTTTTGCTGGCGCTGTTCATGTTGGTCGGGTACATGGGGTCGGATGCGGACGCTTCCGCGACCACGCGGGCTCTGACGCTGCTGCTGACCGTGGGACTTCCTGGTTTCGCGGGCGCCGCGATGCTCCGGAGCCATTTCGGGGCGAGGGGCCGGCTCGATCAGCGTAAGGACGTGCTCCGCCAGCAGACGATGGAGTCGGAGATCCTGCGCCTAGCCGGTCAGCACGACGGGAAGCTGACCCTGGTCGAGGTGATGAGCGCCCTGGCGCTGCCGCAGGCCGGCGCGAAGGATCTCCTCGACGGGATGGTGATGCGTGAGGTCGCGGACGTCGAAGTCACCGACTCGGGTGTGCTGGTCTACTCCTTCCACGACATCCGGCACCTCTCCGAAAAGTCAACATCACGGGGAGTGCTCGATGCCTGAGCTGGAGACGCGCTACCCGTGCCCGGTCTGCCTGGGCGTGACGATGGACAAGACGCGAGTGGGCGAGCCGGACGGCGTGATGCTCGATCACTGCGCGCGCTGCGGTGGGGCGTGGTTCGAGCTCGGTGAGGTGCAGCTGTTGCGACGCGCGAAGCCCGCGGATCTGTGGGCGCGCATCGCCCCGCGTGCCGACGTGCACCGGGCGCAATGCCACTCGTGTCACACACCGATGGAGAGGACAGCCTCCACCTGCCCCACGTGTGGTCAGGCCAACGTGCTCGACTGCCCCGTCTGCGAGCAGCCGATGAAGGTGGCGACTCACGAGGGCCTGCGGCTGGACAGCTGCTCGACCTGCAAGGGGATCTGGTTCGACCATCACGAGCTCTCCGCGATCTGGCGCATGGAGCTGAGCGCGGCCGTCGATCGTCACCGTGGCAGGACCGGCGCGGGGGTCGCGGACTCGGACGGTGGGCTGGTCCTGCTGGAGGCGCTCGCCTGGAACCCCGGGCTGGTCTTCTATGGCGCGCACGCGGCAGGGCACCTCGCGGGGGCCTCGGTCAACGCGCTGGCGAATGCTCCCGAGGCTGCCGGCGCCGCAGTGGAGGCCGCGGGTGAGGCGGCCGTCGGCGTTTTCGAGCTGATCATGGAGATCATCAGCGGCTTCTTCGATTGAACCGGTTTACTCCCCGGCCGCCGTGTCGCCGGCTGCCACCTCACCCCATCCGGTAAGGATACCCGCGTATGAAGACAATCGTCCGGCTTGCCACCGTCACCCTCGGGCTAGCGGCGTGCACCAATGGCATGACCATGGGCCAATCCGACGGTTGGATCCCTCTGTTCGACGGGCAGACGCTCAACGGCTGGCGCGCCAGCGAGAACCCGAGCACCTTCAGCGTTCAGAACGGGGCGATCGTGGTGCACGGGCCGCGTGCTCACCTCTTCTACGAGGGTCCGGTGATGAACGCCCAGTTCAAGGACTTCGAGCTCAAGGCCGACGTGCTGACGAAGCCCGCGGCGAATTCCGGAATCTTCATTCGCACGGCCTTCCAACAGACCGGGTGGCCGTCGCAGGGGTACGAGGTACAGGTCAACAACTCGCAGTCCGACTGGCGTCGCACCGGGAGCCTGTATGCTGTGCGCGACGTACGGGAAGCGGGGCGCGACAACGAGTGGTTCACCATGCACGTCGTGGTGCGTGGTCGCCGGGTGCAGGTCCGGGTCGGAGATCGGCAGACCGTCGACTACACCGAGCCGGCTGACTCCGCGACCCGGCTCACCGGGTCGACGATCGCGCTGCAGGGGCACGACCCCGCCAGCGAGGTCCATTACCGCAACATCATGATTCGGCCGCTCAGCGACTGAGGGCGAGCAGGCACCGACATTCCCTGGACGAAAGGCAATGCCCAAGCCTGAACCTAAACACATCGACCCGGCCGAGGTGCGAGAGCTGGCGGCGGCCCTGGTGCGCAGCGCCCGCTTCCCCACCCTCGCCACCATGGACGGCGACCAGCCCCGCGTCCGCCCCGTCTCACCGGTGCGCACAGACGAGTTCACCATCTACGTCGCCAACCTGAAGAGCTACCACAAGACTGGCGAGATCCAGATCAACAACCGGGTGGAGCTCGCCTATGTGAACGAGGACCACGACCAGGTGCGCATCACCGGCACGGCCGAGGTGGTCCAGGATCGGGAGCTGATCGAGGACATCTTCAGGAAGACGCCGCTGCTGCGCCATTATCTCGGCTCGCCCGACAACCCCGAGCTGATCATCTACCGGATCGTACCGACCCACGTCCGCTACATGCAGGAGTGGGCCCTCGAGTATTACGAGGTCCCGCTGGGAGCATAAGCGCCGAGCCTAGTGGAACATTGGAAGGGGGTCTCGCCGAGTGACGAGACCCCCTTCGATGCACGGCGTCCATGAAAGCCCTGTACAGGCGGGGCAGGTATCTCCGCGCGCGCGGCCCGGGAGCAGTCCGGGTCCGGGACTCCAGACTGGAACTGAACGTGCACGCGCACGGGCCCGTGACCGCAACCATCCAGGAGAAGCCATGCCACACGACCGAAGGAGCCAGCCGCGTGTGACCGTCTACCGCGCCCAGGAGCGTGACGGGGAGATGTGGGAGGTGGAGTACGAGGCGATCGCGGATGCGCTCCACTTCGCCTGCAGGGATCTGCGCGAGGGGCGGCGCCGCCCGATCGAGATCGTGGAGGACGGAGTCGTGATGCTCGACGCGGCGGAGATCTCACGCCAGTGCAGCAGGCGTGAGCAGGAGAACGACGAGCTGCCATCGAGCGTCGCCTGACGACAACAGGCCGGACTCGAGGGTTTGCGAGAGCTGCCGTTCAGTGGTAAAGTCCCGCGTGAAAGCGCGCCGCGTGCGCGCCACGCCGCAATTTTTCACCGTCGCGCAAAGCCAATGGACCCGCATCATCCGCACGAGCAGTCGAACCTGAAGGACGGGCTGCTGGGGATCGCCATCGCCCTCGTCGGCCTCGCCATCATCATGACCATCGCGCATTTCTGGGCGCTCGGCTGAGCGGTAGGGCGTGGACGACGCCCCCGCCGCGGCACCGGTAGCGGGAGAGGCGGTCTGCCCGAACTGCGGAACGCCGGCACCCGGGCGCTTCTGCGCTGGATGCGGCCAGCGGCAGGACAGGCGGCTCGCATCGGTGCGACGCATGGCCGCGGAAGGGATTCAGGACCAGCTCTCGCTCGGCGCCGAGCTCCCCGTTACCCTCGCCGCCCTCCTCTTCCGCCCGGGCCACCTCACGCGCGAGTACCTGGCCGGGCGCATCGTGCGCTATGCCCCGCCGCTGCGACTCTATCTCGTCGCCAGCCTGGCGTTCATCGGTGTACGGCCCGACGGCGGACGAGCAGTAGAGAGTCGTCAGTCGTCGGTCTTCAGTCTTCGGCTTTCGGTCTTCCGTCTTTCTCTCACAGGTCCCCCGCTCCAGCGTACGTGAAGCGGGGGACTGACGACTGACGACTGACGACTGCATCACGTCTGCAGCAGCACCTGCGCGAGGATCATCCCGGCCACGCCGAGGGCGATCACCCCGGCGACCTGGAAGCCGGGTGCGTCTTCCACCGCCTCCGGGACCAGCTCGTGGGAGGACATCCAGAGCATGGCGCCGGCTGCGAACCCCAGGCCGGCCCCCAGCAGCGGGGTGAAGGTCTCTACCGCGAGAAAGGCGGGTACGGCGACGAGGGGCTGTGGTAGGGAGGAGAAGATGCTCCACGCCGCGGCGCGCCAGACAGGGGTGCCCTTAGGGACGAGCACGAGACTGATGGCCAGGCCCTCGGGAATGTTGTGAATGGCGATGACCAGGGTAATCAGGAGGCCGAGCTCCTCCCCGTCCCCGAAGGACACCCCCATCCCGACCCCCTCCGTCAGCGAGTGCACGGTCATCACGCCGATGATGAGCAGGGCGCGCCGAGCGTCGGCACCCTCGAGAGCGCCGAGCTTGAGGTCCTTGTGCCCGGCCAGCAAGCGGCCGGACAGGCCTACGAAGGCCACGCCTACGAGTCCGCCCGCGGCGGTCAGCCAGATCCCGTGCCGCCCACCCTCGTACAGAAGGCCCAGACTCGCGGCGATCATCAGCCCGGCGGCCAGCGCGTTGGCCAGGCCGAGGTTCCGTCGGGAGAATGTGCGGGTGAACAGAAAGGGGATCGCCCCCAGCCCGGTGGTGATCGCGGTCAATGTGGAGACGAAGAGGATGGTCAGCGTGTCGGCCGGCACGAATCTCTCGACTTCGAAATGGACGAGCGGTAGCGGGTAGACCTGGATTGTCTTCCGGCTGAGCGCCTTTTGCAACTCCCTGGCCGACGCGGAGGACGAGTGACACGCAAGATCAGAGTCGGCATCATCGGAACCGGTGCGGTGGGTTCGAGCGTCGCGATCTCGGCGCTGCACGCCGGGGTGGCGAACGAGCTCCTTCTGTCGGACGCTCGCGAGGCGCGGGCAGAGGGGGAGGCGATGGACCTCGCGCACGGCGCCGCCTTCTATCCGGCGGCGAGCGTGTCTACCGCGTCCGTCGAGGAGATGATGGAGACGGACGCGGTAGTGATCGCGGCGGGGCGTGGCGGCGGACCGGAGGAGTCGCGCCTGGACCTCCTGCGGGACAACGCGGGGATCCTGCGGGACATCGGCTCGCGGCTCGGCGGCTACGGCGGGATCGTGGTCGTCGTCACGAACCCGGTCGACGTTCTCACCTACGTGCTCGCGGAGAGCTCAGGAATCTCCCCGGAGCGCGTGATCGGGACGGGGACGATGCTGGACACCGCGAGGCTGCGACAGGTGCTCGGGCGGGAGCTGCGGCTGGACCCGCACTCGGTTCACGCGCAGGTGCTCGGCGAGCATGGCGACTCGGAGGTCATCATCTGGTCCGGCGCGCACGTCGGCGGAACCCCGCTCCGCGAGTGGCCCGGCTGGGACACGGCCCAGGAGGAGCGTGTGGCGGAGGAAGTCCGCAGCGCCGCGTACCGGATCGTGCAGCGGAAGGGCGCTACCAACCACGCGATCGGGCTGGTAACCGCCGCGCTGCTCCGCTGGTCGTTGCGCGGCGAGCGGCTCGTGCTCACCGTCTCGCGCGTTCAGCATGGG